>NZ_NMPP01000072.1:0-33671 GCF_009192885.1 Xanthomonas sp. LMG 12462
TCGACATCGGCGGCGGCACCACCGACATCGCCCACGCCAGCGTCGGCGGCGACGCCGCGCCGCAGGTGCACCGCGCCTGGGGCATCCCCCGCGGCGGCACCGACATCGACCTGGCGCTGAGCCTGGCCGGGTTCATGCCGCAGTTCGGCCGCGGCCTCACCCGCGTGCCCTCGCACCACTACGTCGAGGCGGCGATGGTGCAGGACACCACCCGCCAGCGCGATTTCCGCCAGCATCGCTACGACGCCGTCCCCGCACCGTACGAGGCGCGCCTGCAGGCGCTGCAGGAACCGGGCAACACCGCGCGCCTGTACCGTGCGGTGGAGCGCAGCAAGATCCGCCTCAGCGACGCCGAGCAACACGCCGAGACCCTGGACTACATCGAAGCAGGCTTGCAGGTGCAGGTGCAGGCCGAGGAACTGGTGCAGGCCGCACGCAGCTATCTGGAGGCCCTGCAGGAGTTGCTGGCGCAGGTGCGCCAGGACATCGGCGGCGACCCGGCCGCGGTGTTCCTGACCGGCGGCATGTCGCGCGCCGGCTACCTGCAGCGCCTGGTCGCCGCCGCGTTCCCGCAAGCGCGCCTGGTCCACGGCGACCCCTCGTTCGGCGTGGTGCAGGGCCTGGCGCTGGCCGCCGCGCAGGACTGACGCAGCACAGGCAGCACAGGCGTCGGCGGCCCCTCCCCGACCGGCCGCTCGCGGCCGGCGCGACGCCTGCGGCCCGCATTGTTCATGCAGCGGGCGCACGACTGGCGTAGCATGGCGGCACGCTTCAGCGTCACGTCGCTACGCGCGTCTCGTCCGGCCGTTCCTGTCGCCCGACTCGCTTCCTTCTCGCGCCAACCTCCGTCCTTTGCCGGCCGGATCCTTCGGAGCGCCATGTCCCCCGCCCTTGCCACGCTCCAGATCGAGCGCCTGGCGTCGCCGCTTCAGCCGCCTCCCCGGCCGACAGGTCCGGATCGGGGCGGCGCCGCATGAGCGAGAGCGCGCGGGACGCGACCGACGCCGACATCGCCTGCGACCGCTGTGACGCGATCTGCTGCCGCCTGACCGTCCTGGTGATGCCGGACGACCACGTGCCCGAGCATCTCACCGAGTACACCCGCGAGGGCCTGCACGTGATGGCGCGCGACGAGGACGGCTGGTGCGTGGCGGTGGATGGCGCGCGCATGTGTTGCTCCATCTACGCGCAGCGCCCGGCGGTCTGCCGCAAGTTCGCGATGGCCGGCCCGTACTGCCGCGAGATCCGCCGTACCCACCACGAGCAACTGACCCGTGGCATTCCCCTGACGATGTACTGACTGCAGGAGTTCCAGCATGGCACGACCGACCAGCACCACCGCTTCGCCCAGCGCCAGGAACACACGCGGCGCCAGCGCCGCCGACAAGGCGCAAAAAGGCCTCAGCCGCGAGCGCATCGAGGCCGACTTGGCCGCGTTTCACCAGGCCGGCGGCCGCGTCGAGGTGCTCGGCACCACCCGCGTGCTGAAGAAGGTCGACGTCGCCGACGCGGGCTAGCGCCCGCGCATCCCGCCGTCATCGCGCGCACCTGCGGCGGGACACGGCCGGACATGGATGCCGGTCCACGCCGCGCGAGGACGCGGCGCCTGGCACGCGACGACGGCGCCTCCGGTTGGCGCCGACGACCACACGGCCAGGCCAACACGGCGCCCTCGGAGTGCCGGCGCCGGTGCGCAAGCACGGCACCGTCTTCACACCAGAAGCGCATACTGCGATCTCTTCCACGGTCTCGTTTCGGCATGCTCCTGCGCTCCCTGTCCGCCGAACTCGGCCAGCCCGCCTGCGGCAACTGTCGCGATGGCGAGCCTCTGGATTTCGCCGTGCGCATGGCGTTCCAGCCGATCGTCGATGCCGCCACCCGCTCCATCTACGCCTACGAGGCGCTGGTGCGCGGCGAGGACGGCAGCGGCGCGGCGGCGGTGCTGGCGCGGGTGCGCCCGCAGCAGATGTACCGCTTCGACCAGACCTGCCGGGTGCAGGCGATCGCCACTGCCGCGCAGCTGGGCCTGCGCACGCGCCTGTCGATCAACTTCATTCCCAATGCGGTGTACGAACCGGCGACCTGCATCCGCCTGACCCTGAGGGCGGCCGAGCACTTCGGCGTGCCCACCGGCGACCTGATCTTCGAGTTGAGCGAGTCCGAACGCATCGCCGACCTGCCCAAGGTCGTGCGCATCCTGCGCGACTACGCGCAGCGCGGCTTCCTCACCGCGATCGACGACTTCGGCGCCGGCCACTCCGGCCTCAACCTGCTCGCCGATTTCCAGCCGCACCTTATCAAGCTGGACATGGCGCTGATCCGCGGCATCGACGGCAGCGCCGCGCGCCGCCACATCGTCGGCGGCATCGTCGCGATGGCCGCGCCGCTGGGCTGCCGCATCCTCGCCGAGGGCGTGGAGACGCCTGCCGAGTACCGTGCACTGCGCGCGCTGGGCATCGACCTCTACCAGGGCTATCTGTTCGCCAAGCCGGCGCTGGAAGCCTTGCCGGACGTCACCGAGGCGCAGTGGGAGGCGCTGGAACGCGCCGGCTGAGCGGCTCGCTGCCGCAACGCACGCCAGCACGACTTGCCCGCGGCGGCCACGCTTGCGACCATCGCGCCTCCCCTGCGTGTTCCGAAGTGCAATGCCCTCGCTCCATACCCTGCTGCCGCCGTGGACGCACCGCTGGCTCGACGTGATCGTGCCCGGCGCGCAGATCGTGCTGATCGTGCTCGGCGCCTGGTTGCTGCGGACCTTGCTGCGACGGTTGATCCGGCGCCTGGGCGAGCACTACGCGCTGCCGCCGGAACTGGTGATGATGGCGCGCCGCGGCAGCGGCTTCGTGATCTACGCGGCGGCGCTGCTGCTGATCCTGGACCGCTTCGGCGTCTCCGGCACCGTGCTGTGGACCGCCTTCACCGGCTTCGCCGCGGTCGCGGCAGTGGCGTTCTTCGCCGCCTGGAGCGTGCTGTCCAACATCTTCTGCACGCTGTTGATCTTCACCACGCGCCCGTTCCGCCTGCACGACCACATCGAATTGCTGGAGAACGGCGAAAAGCCGGGACTGAAGGGCCAAGTGATCGACATCAACCTGATCTACACCACGCTGCGCGAGGAACGCGACGGCGACGGCGAGAGCGTGCTGCAGATCCCCAACAGCCTGTTTTTCCAGCGCAGCACGCGCCGCTGGCGCGGCCATCCGGTTCCATCCGGGCTGGGCTGAGCGCCGCACGCCACCCACGCCGACGCTGACGCCATGCACATGACGCAGCCGCTATGGTCGATGCCAGCCGCCTTGCGCGGCGATCTCCCCTTTCCCGACCAGGTACTGCATGGAACCCGTCATTCATCCGTTCGCCGACCTCTTCGCCCAACTTGGCCTGCCCAACAGCGAAGGCGAGATTCGCCAGTTCATCGCCCAGCATGCGCCGCTGCCCGATGGCATGCGCCTGGAAGAAGCACCGTTCTGGACGCCCGCGCAGGCGCAACTGCTGCGCGAGGAGCGCCTGGAAGACGCCGACTGGGCGATCGTGGTCGATCAGCTCAACATCGCGCTGCACGCGCAGCCCAAGCCTTGACCCGACCGCGCCGGCTGCGCGTCAACGCAGCTGGCTGTCCTTGCTGCCGCGGCGGTTGTAGCCGCTGTGCTCGTGCTGCGCGCGGTCCTGCGCGTCCTGGCAGGCCACGCACAGGCGCACACCCGGCACGGCCTTGCGCCGCGCCTCGGGAATCGGCGCATCGCAGTCCTCGCAGTGGCTCAGCCCTGGCCCCTGCGGAAGTTGGCTGCGCGCCCGCTTGATCGCATCCTCGACGGTCGCATCGATCTGGTCCTGCACCGCGCCGTCGCCTGCCCACCCAGTGGCCATGGTCGTCTCCGCACTGTTGCCTTGCCTGGATGATGCGGCCGGCACCGGCGAATGCAATGCACGCCGGCTTCACCTCGCCGAGACGTTCATGCAACGCCGCCCGGGGTCCCGCCTCACCAGATCAGGTCGTCCGGGACCTTGAACTGGCTGTAGTACGGATCGTCCTCGCCGCTGGCCGGCGTTGCCGCCAGCGCATCGAACACGATGGTCGCCGGATCGCGCGCGACGATCTTCTCCACGACGGCGCGCGGCACCGGCACATAGCCGGCATCCAGCCGCGCGATCGCCACACTGCCGGCGATCAGTTGCGCGCGCAGCGTCGCATCCACGCGCAGCCGCTGGATCTTGCCGGCATCGGTGAAGTGGTAGTCGATCTCGCCGTCGGCCTTGAGCTTGTGGCTTTCGACCAGTTGCCGCGCCTGCGCCCGCTGCTCCTGCACGCGGGCCTGCGCATTGCGCTCGGCGGACAGCGCACGATCGCGCTCCACCCGCTCCTGCCGTAACCGCTCGCTCTCCAGCTGCTCGGCACTGGGCGGCGGCGGGGTCTTGCCCTGCCGCGCCTTGGCCTGCTCGCGCGCGACCTGCGCCACCTGGCTCTTCTTCACCAGGCCGGCCTTGAGCAGTTGCTCCTGCAGGGGATTGCGCATCGGAAGCGTCCATGGACTCGGATTCGGGAGCCGCATGATACCCGCAGCGCCGGTGCCCGCCCGCGAAGGCCGCACACGGCGGATGCCCCGCCGCGCGCGGCAGGCTAAGGTGGCGGGATGGACACCCTGCGCTACCTCGTCGGCTACCCACCCCAGGTCCTGGACCAAGTGCGCGAACTGATCGCGCGCCAGCGCCTGGGCGACTGGCTGCGCCGCCGCTACCCCGAGGCCAACGCGGTGCGCACCGATCGCCAGTTGTACGACTACACGCAGGCACTGAAGGACCGTTGCATGCGCAGCGCCGAGCCCCTGCACAAGGTGATCTACGACAACCGCCTGCAGGCGGTGAAGCATGCGCTGGGCACCCACACCACGGTGTCTCGGGTGCAGGGCGGCAAGCTCAAGGCCAGCCGCGAGATCCGCATCGCCGGCGTGTTCCGCGATGCGCCGGCGGCGTTCCTGCCGATGATCGTCGCCCACGAACTGGCGCACCTGAAGGAAAGCGCGCACAACAAGGCCTTCTACCAGCTGTGCGCGCACATGACGCCGGACTACCACCAGTTGGAATTCGACCTGCGTCTGTACCTGACCCAGTTGGAGCTGGTCGAGCGCTGAGACGCCGCCGCGTGCGGCCGCTGCCTGGCGCCCGTACACTGCGCCCCCCACCGATCACCACAGCCCCGATGTCCAGCCCCGTCCGTCTCGACAAGCATCTCGCCGCCCTGCTGCCGTGTTCGCGCGGCGAGGCGCAGCAGTACATCGAGGGCGGCTGGGTCAGCGTGGACGGCGTGGTGGTCGAGGAACCGCAGACGCCGATCACCACCCAGCAGGTGACGCTGGCGCCCGACGCGCAACTCGGCCCGGCGCAGGCGGTCACGCTGCTGCTGCACAAGCCGGCCGGGATGCGCGCCGAAGACGCGCTCGCGCTGGCGACGCCAGGTAACCGCAGCGCCCTGGATGCCAGCGACATGCGTGTGCTGAAACGCCATTTCCTGCGCCTGAGCATGCCGCTGCCGCTGGAGACCGAGGCCAGCGGACTGCTGGTGCTGAGCCAGGACCGCCGCGTACTGCGGCGGCTGAGCGAGGACGCGGCCACGCTGGAGCAGGAGTTCGTGGTGGAGGTGAGCGGCACGTTGCAGCCCTATGGCCTGCATCGGCTCGCGCACGGCCTGCGCCATGGCCAGCGCACGCTGCCGCCGTGCAAGCTCAGCTGGCAGAGCGAACAGCGCCTGCGCTTCGCGATCAAGCACGTGCAGCCGGGCCAGTTGCACGACATGTGCGCGCAGGTCGGGCTGGAAGTGACCGGCCTGCGCCGCCTGCGCATCGGCCGCATTCCGCTGGGCAAGCTGGCGCCGGGCGAGTGGCGCTATCTGCCGGAGGGTGAGCGGTTCTGAGGGATTGCGGGTGCGGCCTCGCCGATCGTTGTTGCCGGCGGTCGTACCCTCACCCCAGCCCCTCTCCCGGGGGGAGAGGGGCTAGGAGCGCGCAGTGACTCAGGGCTTTGCCAGCGCGCGCTGGATCGCCTGCTCGGCCAATGGCGCCATCACCGCATAGCCGGCGTTGTTGGGGTGCACACCATCGATGGCCACGGTCTTGTCCATGCCGCCGTCGCGGTTGCTCAGCTTGCTGTAGTAGTCCAGGTACACCGCGTCGTGCTGCTGCGCGTACTGCTGCATCCACGCGTTGAGCGCACGCACCTTCTGCGCCGGCTGCAGGCCCGGCCGCCACGGATAGTCGGTCACCGGCAACACCGAAGCCAGCACCACCTTGATGTGATGCGCCTGCGCAAGCTCGGTCATCGCGCTGAGGTTGTCCTCGATCATCTCCAGGGTGGACAGCCCGGTGTTGCCGGCCAGATCGTTGGTGCCGGCCAGGATCACCACCACCGCCGGCTTCAGGTCGATCACGTCCTGGCGGAAGCGCACCAGCATCTGCGCGGTGGTCTGCCCGGAAATGCCGCGATTGACGTAGGCGGACTTGCCGGGGAAGAACGTGGTGCCTTCGCGACGGCCCCAGGCGTCGGTGATGGAGTCGCCGTAGAACACCACGCGCGGCGCGTCCGCGGCCGGCGCCGGCAGCGCGGCATTGTCGGCGCGATAGCGCTGCAGTTGCGCCCAATCGAGCAGGCGCTGCTGCATCGCCTTCACTTCGTCGGGCTTGAGCGTGTCCGGCGCCCGCGTGTACAGCGCATCGACCTTGCCCTCCAGCGCCGAGGTGGACACGGGCGTTGCCGCCTGCACGGCGCCGGCGGCCGTGGCGCACAGCGCGATGGCGAGGGACAACAGCGAGGGGCATTTCATCGAGGCATTCCTTGTGCGGACAACGGTGATCGCACAGTGTAACCAACCGCTCGCACCTCCCATGCGGCGTCGCCGCAGCGCACTGCGGCACGTCCGACTGCACCGCAATTCAGCCCGCGCTCACGCGGCGAATCCGGCGCACGGGATCGATGGCGCATATCGCCACGCGCCACGCGGACGCAATCTGCCGCGCCGTGTCGATGCGCGGCAACACGCGGCCGCGACGGCCATCGCAGCCTGCGACGACATGCGTCACGCGCGTGCCGGCACGATGACAGCGCGATGCCGCCGCCATCGTTTTTCGCTATCGCAGCAACCTTTTGCAAAGGCCCTAACTTTTTCGTAAGTACATGACACGCAAGGATTTTCACTTCTAGGATGGCCGCGGACGTGACGGGGGGATCCTCACTCCCAAGCCCGAAGGACATCCATGAAAACGCGTGATGCACACCAGAACCACTCCCGCCTGCGGCTGGCGTTGATTCCCGGCTTGATGTTCAGCGCAATGGCGATGGCGCAGTCCGCAGGCACCGCAGCGGCGACGACCGACACCAGCGCCGCCAGCGCACAATGGCGCAGCACGTTCTCCGGCGGCACGCCGTTCGCCACGCACAGCCTCTGGGACAGTGCCGGCGGCGGCTTCCTCAACACCCGCTTCGCGCCCGGCGAATGGCAGATCACCCCGTTCAACGCGGCGCGCCTGAAGACCGCGTGGACCTTCACCACCCAGGGCGACGTCTCGGCCACGCCGACCGTGCAGGGCACGGCGCTGTACGTGCCGGACTGGGGCGGCCAGCTGTATCGCATCGACACCGACCTGGGCAAGGCGGTGTGGCGGGTGAAGCTGGCCGACTACACCGGCATCGCCGGTTCGCTGTCGCGCAACAGCCCGGCGATCGCGCGCGACAGCGTGCTGGTCGGCGACCAGGCCAGCGGCACCGTGCTGGCGATCGACAAGGCCACCGGCAAGCTGCTGTGGAAGACCCTGGTCGAATCCAACCCGCAGGCGCGCATCACCGCCTCGCCGGTGATCTACGGCGACCGCGTCTACGTCGGCGTGTCCTCCGGCGACTGGGGCGGGCTGAGCGCCGGCTACAAGTATTCCTTCCGTGGCAGCGTCGCCGCGCTGGACCTGAAGACCGGCAAGCTGCTGTGGAGCTTCCGCACCACGCCGGAGGGCTACACCGGTGCCTCGGTGTGGGGCACGCTGGCGATCGATCCGCTGCGCCAGCGCGTCTACGCGACCACCGGCAACAACTACTCGGTGCCGACCGAGGTGGCCAGCTGCGTCAAGAACGCCAACGGCGACAAGACCGCGCAACTGGCCTGCATGGCGCCGGACAACTACGTCGACTCGGTGCTGGCGCTGGACATGCGCAGCGGCAAGCCGGTGTGGACGCGCCGCCTGCAGGGCGCCGACGCCTGGTCGCTGTCGTGCCTGGTCGCGCCGACCAATGGCCTGTGCCAGGACCCGCAGGGGCCGGACTACGACTTCAGCGGCGGCGGCGCCAACCTGTTCACGGCGATCCGCAACGGCAAGCCGCAGGCGCTGGTCGGTGCCGGCCAGAAGAGCGGCGTGTACTGGGCCTTCGACGCCGACACCGGGCAGACCGTGTGGTCGACCCAGGTCGGCCCGGGCGGCACCGCCGGCGGCATCGAGTGGGGCTCGTCGGTGGATCCGTTCTCCGGTCGCGTGTACGTGGCCATCAACAACAACGAGCACACGCCGTACACGCTGGCGCCGGGCAACACCGAGACCTGGAACGCCGGCTCCTGGGCCGCGCTGGATGCGGCCAGCGGCAAGATCCTCTGGCAGGTCAAGGTGCCGGGCACCGATCCGGTGCAGACCGCGTTCGGCGCCGGCGGCCGCGGCCCGCTGGCGTCGTCGCCGGGCCTGGTCTATGCCGGCTCGATGTCCGGCGCGATGACCGTGCTCGATGCCAAGACCGGCGCCACCCTGTGGAGCTTCGATGCCGGCGGCTCGGTGTCCAGCGCACCGGCGATCGTCGATGGTGCGGTGTACTGGGGTGCGGGCTACAGCCGCTTCAACTTCGGCACCGGGGTCAACAAGCTGTACAAGTTCGTGCCGTCGAACCGGCGCCGCTGAGCGCAGCTCAGGACCGCCTCTTCGGTTGTAGTGCCTCTCCTGCGAATGCCTCTCCTGCGCAAGCGGGAGAGGCTGTTGCACGACGATCGAGCGAAGCGCGAAGCGCAAGGCGTCAGGCGAGATCACGTGGCGCGCGCACGCTTCGACAGCGCGCGCTGCGACGAGAGCTGACACGAGGCAACGCCAGGCCCATGAAGATCCGGCGGGCTCCGCTTCCCGCGAAGCCCGCCGACGATCAGCTGACCGCTCAGTTGAACGTGTAGTCCAGGGTCAGGAACATTTCCCGGCCGTTGTACTCGCTCGCGGTCTGCCCGGTGGTGACGAACTCGAAGCCGCCGGCGTAATACGGAATCGCACCGACCTTGTCGAAGATGTTCGACACGGTGAGCTTCGCATGCAGGTCCGGCGTGACCTGCAGGCCGACCGAGCCGTTCCAGGTGATCCACGCCGGCGCGTGGCCCCGGTAGGTGGTGTCTTGCACGCTGACCTGGTTGCCGTCCTGGGTGACTTGGCAGACCCCGGTGGAGACCGTGTTGCCGCCATTGGACACGGTGACCATGCCGGGCTGGATGCCGTTGGGCAGCACGTCGCAGCCGGCGTAATTGGGGGCACGCATGCGGCCATTGCGCACGCCGGAGATCGACACGTTCCAGCGGCCCTTGGTCCAGTCGGCGATCCAGGTCATGCGGCTGGCCACGTTCTGATAGCGGGTGTTCTGCAGCGGATCGGAGGCCAGCACGCGCTGCTTGTACGACAGGTTGTTGGTGTAGTTGATGCCGGCGCGGAAGTCGCCGTAGCCGTCGGTGTGAAACTTGTAGTCCAGCGTCGCATCGACGCCGGCCACGTACAGCGAGGCTTCGTTGATCGGGCCCGATTGCACCGACACGATCTGGCCGTTGGCGTCGCGCTTCACCATCTGGGTGACCATCCGGCAGTACTCCGATCCGGCCACGTGCGCCGTGTACGGCGACAGGCCCGACGTCCCGTTCGGCTTCAGCCCGGTCAGGCAGCCGGCTTCGTCGGCCAGCACGGTGTCCTGGCCGAGGTACTGGATGGCGTTGTCCACGCCCATGTTCCAGTAGTCGGCCGACACCGACAGCCCCTGCACGCCCGGCACCTGCCAGACGAAGCCGTAGGTCCAGGAGTGCCCGGTCTGCGGCAGCAGCAGGCGGCTGCCGTTGGTGTAGAGCGTGTAGTACTGCGACCCGGGGCGCTGCACGCTGTTGCACTAGGTGTTGTTGTTCTGCCCGGCCTTGATCGCGTTCACGCACTGCAGCGGGTCGGCATAGAAGCCCACCGGCGAGGTCGAACCGGTCAGGTAGATGGCCTGCATGTCCGGCGCCTTGAAGTTGGTGCCGTAGCTGCCGCGCAGCAGCAGACCGTCGTACGGGCGCCATTCCAGGCCCGAGCCCCAGGTGCGCGCGATGTCGGCACGGCTGGCGTCGTTGTACTTGTCCAGGCGGCCGGACAGCGTCCAGGTCACCGACTCCAGCACCGGCACGCGGAACTCCGTGCCCAGCGAGAAACGCTGCCGGGTGCCGGCACCGGTGAGGTAGGCGCCGAACGGGTTCTGGAACGTGGACGGATCGGCCGCACGCGGGTCGGGCGACAGCTTGAAGCCGTTGTGTGCGGCTTCGAGCACCGCGGCCCAGCCCACCGACCGATCGGCCCAGGGCAGCTTGAACAGGTCGCCGTTGACGCGCAGCTGCGCCTGGTCGAGCCAGGACGACGCGGTGTTCACGCCGGTCACCGCGAACTGGTCGTACTGCTGCGGGGTGATCGGGTTCCAGAACTGCTGCCAGTTGAATGCGTAGATCGGCAGGCCGTCGGCGGTGGTGCCCTGCTGCTGGCCGAGGAAGAAGGTGTTGGTGGCCTGCGCGTTGTAGCCGGTGAACGCCTCGCGGACGATGTACTTCTGGGTGTTGAGGTTGAGGTCCCAGTTGAAACGGCCGTCGAACACGGTGCCGCGCAGGCCGGCCTGCAGGTTCCAGTTGCGCTCGCGGTCGTAGGTGTTGGCGCTGACGCCGATCTCTTTCTGGGTCAGCTGGCGGATCACCTGGTTGACCGTCTGCCCGGTGGTCTGGTCGTAGAACGGGCCGGCGCTGAACACGTTGAGCTGCGTGTTGGAGATGCCCACGGTCTGGTACAGCGCGGCTGAGCCGTAGAACTGCAGACCGTTCTGGAAGTCGTACTCGCCCGCCAGGTAGCCGCTGTTGCTGATGCTGCCCGGGGTCAGCACCCAGTTCTGGAACAGCGCCGGCTGCGCGCAGTAGAAGCCGTTGTCGGTGACGCCGGTGACCTGGGTGCCGTTGGTGGTCACCGAGTGCGACTGGGTCAGGCGCGAGTTGGTGAACTTGTCGCAGGTGCCGGCGGGCGGCGTGATGTAGCGGCCGTTGGCGTCGGTGGCCGACAGCGCGATCGCGCCGGCGGCATCGTACTGGTAGCCGAACATGCGCGAGGCCGGCCCCCACGCCCCGTAGCCCGCATCGGCCACCGAATCCTGGTAGGGCCGGTCCATGCCCCACAGCGCGCTGCGGTTGGAGTGTTCCAAATTGTAGGTCACGTGCCAGTTGTCGCCCGCGCGGCCACCGACGTAGTTGATGTCGCCGTATCGGCGGCCGCCACGCGTCGCGCCGCCCGCAGTGACCTGCAACTGGTTGCCCTGGTAGTTCTTCTTCAGGATCACGTTCACCACGCCGGCGACCGCGTCCGAGCCGTAGATCGACGACGCGCCGGAGGCCAGCACTTCGATGTGATCGATCATCCCGGTGGGGAGGTTGTTGAAGTTCTGGAAGTTGCTCTGCTTGTTGAGCGGCTGCGGGTAATCGACCACGCGATGGCCGTCGATCATCAGCAGGCTGAACCCGGGGCCGAGTCCGCGCAGGTTCACCGAACGCGCATTGACCGAACTGGAGCCCCAGGAGGCCGGGTCGGACACCTGCTGGCCCACCTGCGGCAGCGAGTCGAGGAATTCCCACAGCGTGGTGTAGCCCTGCTTCTTGATCTCTTCGCCGGTGATGGTGACCACCGGCGCAGGGCCTTCGACCTCCACGCGCGGGATCAGCGATCCGGTGACCGTCACCGCCTTGAGTTCGACCGGCTTGTCGGCCTTGCCGGCGCCATTGGGCGGGGCCGCGTCATCGGGCGCGGATTGCGCCATGACAGAGGGCGCCCACAGGGCGAGCGCAACGGAACTGGCGATGAGTCCACGCCGGAAAGCGGTTCTGTTCACTGGTCTCCCCCCCACAGGAGCGATCGATGTTGGAGATGTGCCGAGCCGCCCGATTCCCCTGGCCTTGCGCGGGCCGTGCGCAAGGCGGTGCATACAAGAACGAAAAGTTCATATATGCGACGCCAGCGTTATAGGCCGAATTTGAATCGATGCAAGCTGCGTCGCAGCACGCCAGATGCCGATTCAAGTGATTGAATCTACTGAAATTTGTCGGAAAGATTGCAGAAAGGTGGCAGCCAGCCAGGGCCCTGCTCGGCGGGAGCGTCCGCGCCTGGCTTCATGCGGTTCGGCGGGGCGGCCTGAGCCGCTGGTGCGCGTGTGCGGGCGGACTGGCCGACGTCCGTGTCGACGTGTCGATCAGGCCGCTCCAGATAGCGCTACCCATCCAGCCCTTCCCACTCGATCGGGCACGGATCCGCATTGCAGCGCGCATGCAACGGTGCCGCTGCGGCATGGCAGCGCCGTGCGCTTCTTTCGCGCCATCACACGCAATGTGAGCAGCTGTCTACGAAACCGGCCCTCCGAGCGTGACGCCTGACACGCAATCGCTCTGGCGTCGTCCGTAGCCTCGGCAGGCACCCTGAACTTGGGTGCAATGGCATCCGGTCCCCTGCCGGATGGTCTCGTCCCTCTTCGCAGAAGGAAGATCGATGAATCGCAAGCATGCGTTGTACCTGGCGTTGCTCGCCGGCATTGCCGGCATGTCCCCCGCCGCCATGGCTGCCACTCCCCCAGCAGCCGAAATGGATTCCGCCCCGGTCGAAGCCCGCCCGGATGCCGCCGCGCTCGGTGGCGCGGAACTGCGCAGCCTTCCCCCGGGCAGCGCACACGCCCCGCGCCTGATCGAACTGGCCGCGCCCGACAGCAGCAAGGCCGCGGCGATGAAGCAGGCACGCGGGCAACAGGTCAAGCACGGCCAGCCGCTGCAGATCGGCTTTTCCCGCGACGTCGCCAAGCCCGACATCAACCTGCGTCGCCTGCGCTGGCAGACTCTGCCCAACGGGGCCCAGGTCACCAGTTTCGAAATCGCCTCGACCAACGCGCAGGCGCTGCGCGCAGCGCTGCAGCTCAGCGGCAGCGGCGCCCAGCCCGGCGATCCGCGCAAGGCGACGCTGCGCTTCGCCGGCGACGACGGCCGCGTGTTCCAGCAGAGCGGCGCCGAGTTCGCCGGTAGCCAGCCCGGCTGGTCGGCGGTGATCGCCGGCGCGCGCATGGTGGTGGAGATCGAGCTGCCGGCGGGCCAGTATCCGCAAGGCTTCGCGTTGAAGATCCCGCAGCTCTCGCACCTGGACATCAGCCCGGTCGCCAGCGAGACGATGATGCGGCCGATGATCGGCGAGAGCGATTCGTGCGAGCGCGACATCGTCTGCCGCGCCAACCCGACCTCCGGCTTCACCTCGGCGGCCAAGTCGGTGGCGCGCATGACCTTCACCAGCGGCGGCAGCACCTACCTGTGCACCGGCACCCTGCTCAACAACAGCAATTCGCCGAAGAAAGCAATGTTCTGGAGCGCGGCGCACTGCATCAGCACCCAGACCGTGGCCAACACGCTGCAGACCTACTGGTTCTACGACGCCACCACCTGCGGCGGCTCCACGGTCAATTCCAACTACACCACGCTCGGCGGCGGCGCCTACCTGCGCTATACCAATACCACGCGCGACACCACGCTGCTCGAGCTCAAGAGCGCTCCGCCGAGCGGCGCGTTCTACGCGGGCTGGAGCAGTTCGGCGATCGGCTCGACCGGCACCGCGATCGAGGGCATCCACCACCCGGCCGGCGACGTCAAGAAGTACTCGCTGGGCAAGGTCACCGCGCTGTCCAGCTCCATCGACGGCAAGTCGCCGCTGTATCGCGTGCAGTGGAGCACCGGCGTCACCGAAGGCGGCTCGTCCGGCTCCGGCCTGTTCACCGTCAACAGCAGCGGCGCCTACCAATTGCGCGGCGGCCTGTATGGCGGCACCTCGTACTGCAGCGCACCGAGCGATCCCGACTATTACTCGCGCTTCGCCGACGTGTATTCGTCGATCCAGCAGTATCTGAGCCCGTAAGCCAAGGTCCGGGAGGGCCGTACTCCCGCACCTGCGCCTAGGACAGGCCGTCCCGATGACGGCCTGTCCGTTTCGCACGCCGAAGCCGCGCAGCGGCTACACTCAGGGCATTCCCCTGACGGCAGACATGCATTGGCCAAGCCCAACTACTCCTTCGAAAAGCGGCAGCGCGAGCTGGCCAAGAAGAAACAGCAGGAAGAAAAAGAAGCGCGCAAGCGCGAAGCGCGTGCCGCAGCGGCCAAGCCCGCCGCCGACGACGACGCTGCAACGCACGAAGCGGATACCGCCAGCGACGCCTAGGCCTTCAATGGCACGGCAGGCGCCTGCCGATCACCACAGGGCCTCGCTCTACGGACCTGTCGCGCGACGCACCTGCATCGACGCGACACCCGGCCTGATGCCTAACTGACCTTCTTGGCCAGCATGGTGCCCAGCACGAACAGCACCAGGGCGATGGCGATGCCGGCCCAGAACAGGAACTTGGCGACGCCGATCGCCGCGCCCGCCAAACCGCTGAAGCCGAGCGCGCCGGCGATGAGTCCGATGATGGCGATGATGATGGCCCACTTGATCATGATGCGGTCTTCCCGAAAACGAGGACAGGCGCACGCCGTCATCGCGTGCGCTGGCGTCGGCAGATGGCCGACGCTGGTTCGGGAGACTAGACAGCGCGGCATGCGCGTGCGGTGAAACGCAGATGCACGCGCCGTGCACGGCGCGGCGTCGCATCAGGCGGTGCCGGTCTGCGCAGGCGCCGACGCATCGGCCGGCAGGCTCGCCGGGAACCATTCCGCGCGGCGCAGCCAGCCGGCCAGCAACTCGGCCTCGGCCGGACGCTCCGCCACCAGGCGCTGGTAGTAGGCGATGCGCTGCTGCCGGTACTGCGCGTACACCTGTGCCGTGTCCGCACTGGCAAGCGCCGCCAGGGTCGCCGGCCCCATCTCGCCATCGACCGCCAAGCCGGTCGCGCCCAGTTGCTGCAGGACGCGCTGCAGCAGCGAGATCGCGACATCGCCGGCATTGACGTAGAAATCGAACACGAGCTCGGCCAACGTCTGCGAGGCGATCTGATCGGCACCAATCCTGTCCCAGTAGTCGTGCTGGTAGATCGTCGCGGCCTGCTGCACAGTCAATGCGCGCAGGTTTTGCAGCGTCGGCGCTTGGCCCAGCAGCGCTTGCGCGCAGCGCTGGAAGGTGGCCAGGGTGATGCCGTGATTGGTGGCGCCGCCCGGATCGTTCGGGTCATCGACGAAGCCGCCCTCGAACCGCAGCAGCTGTGGGAGATACAGCTCGAACGATGCCATGGCGACGTCCTCGCGATCGACGGGCGGTCAGCGTGGCACCCGTGGCGGCACCATGCAGTGACCGCGGGCACCACGGGCGCGCCGCCAGGCCGCGCACGCACTCATGGCGTGGCCGCCGCCGGCGACGCCGCTGCCCCCTCCGGAAAGCCCAGCGCCTGCTCGGCCGCTCGCGCGGTCAGCGCCATGTCCGCCCAGGCCGGATGCGGCGTGGTGGGCGGGATCTGGCTGCGCATCAGCCGCTGCGGATCGGTCTGGTCGGCGAAGGTTCCGCTCCAGGCCTGCGGCGTCTGCCACAGGGCGTGCTGCAGCACGATCTGCATGTTGGCGATGGAGTGCCGCGCCAGCAGATGCGGAAACCAGGCACCGTTGACGTCGTAGGCAGTGCGGAACGCCTGCCCCACCGACGCATAGCCGAACGTGGACGGCGGCAGCGACGGCGCGTAGTCCCAGTAGTTGTAGCAGCGCGTGCTGTCGGCCGCGGCGATATGCGCGGCATAGGCCTGTTCCCAGCTCGCGTCGCCGACCATCGGGCTGCAGAAGTTGATGTTGCGGCTGGGCAGCCCCGGCCGGCTCAGCGCCAGGTCCAGCGAGAACAACTGGCTCAGCGCGCCGCCCAGGCTGTGCCCGGTGACGTAGACCTGGGTCGGCGCGAAGTGCTCCAGCAGCGCGAACAACTGCGCGCGCATCGAGGCGCGCATGGCGCCGCCCCTGCCGTTGTAGATGCCGTAGAACCCGGCCGACACCTGCGGCACCGGCGTGACGGTACGGGCGCTGGGCACGAAGGCGGTGGTGGAGAAGTCCAGGTCCTCGTAGATGTCCAGGTCCGAATCGGTGCCGCGGAACGCGAACAGATAGGTCCCGGCGGTGGCGGTGGAACGGAACAGCAGACCGAACAGCTCCTCGCTGCCCCCCAGCGGGTCGCCATCCCAGCCGGACCAGCGGGCGACCAGACGGTAGTCGGACGGCGCCGAGACCGGCTTGCCTTCGTAAGCCGCGTAGGCGGCGATGCTGGCGGCGGCCATCGCCAGGGTCAGTTGCGGCGGCAACAGCGGCTGCGTCGCGGGAATCGCACTCATCGGCAAACGTCCTGTCGGAAAGCGGCGCGTGCCGCGGGCAATCGGCACACGCCTTCCCTGCGGAACCGTGGTCCGTCCGCCACGCTGCATGCGTGGCGTGGTCGCTTAGTAGCACTGGGGATCGGCGCGATGCTTCGATACGCATCGCAGCGCGCTGCACATCGCCGCACTTGTCTACACGGGTACGCGCGTACCGGCTCTGCACGTGGCGTGCACCCTCCCGTCACGGACTGCGCGCGCCCCCGCAGGCACAGTGCAGGCGGGCACTGTCGCCCGCTCGGAGATCCGCATGGCCAGCCCGCAAGAACTGGAAGAGAAATTCTGGAAGGCATTGAAGTCCGACCGCACCGTGATGCTGGGTCTGGACGGCGTCGAGGACGGCCACGCCCGGCCGATGACCGCGCAGTTCGAGGGCGATCGCGGCGGCCCGATCTGGTTCTTCACCTCCAAGGACAACGCGCTGGTGCAGAAGCTGACGCAGAGCCAGCGGGTGATCGCGGCATTCAGCGCCAAGAACCACGACCTGTTCGCCAGCATCAGCGGCACGCTCAGCGTCGATAACGACCAGGCGGTGATCGAGCGCCTGTGGAACGGCTTCATCGACGCCTGGTACGAACAGGGCAAGGACGATCCGAAGCTGGCGCTGCTGCGCCTGGACCCGGATCACGCGCAGATCTGGCTCAACGGTTCCAGCCTGATGGCCGGCATCAAGGTGCTGTTCGGCATCGACCCCAAGCGCGACTACCAGGACAAGGTCGCCGACGTGCCGCTGCGCTGAGGCAGACGCGCTCGCCACGCCGCCGTCGCGCCGGCTGCATGCGTGCAGCCGGGGCATCCCGCTCGGCCGGCCGCCTCCTGCCCGCCGGGCGCATCGCGTCTGCATGACATCGAGAAAACGCGCCGCGCTTCATGCGAGCGGCGCATGGCGTCGACCGCGCCGAAGCAACGGGTCATTCGGCCTTTAGCAGTCCACGGATCGCATCGCGCAGCACGGCTTCGGTGGCTCGCAGGGCACGATCGACCTGGTCTTCGGCCACCGCCTCCGCCAGCCGCAACCACGCCTGCGCCCCCGCCGGGTCGGCGTGCCGCACGGCCATCAGTGCCCGGCAGCGCGGGCGCAACGCTGGAGCGATCCAGTCCGCCTCCGCCGTCAGTCCCGCATCCAGCACCTCCATCTCGGCGCTTCCTGCCATTGCACGCGAAAATGCGAATTCGCACCGCAGCAGCATGACCAGCGTCTCCCATTGCGCGGCAGCGTGCCCCGCCTCGGCGAGGCGCTGCTCCATCTGCGGTTGCAGTTCCGCCGCTTGCCGCCACTGACCACGCTGCTGCGCCGCCTTCAACGCAAACCAGCTGTGGCACAAGGCCAGGTCGCTGCGTGCGAGCACGTCCAGGCGGGACGGCGACAGCCTGTCCGCGGTGACGCCCTGGCATGTCCACCCATTGAGTTCGGCAAGCACGTACGCCGGGGCATCCGCTTCGTGCCACTGCGCCACATTCACCCATTGCAAGCCGTCGGTTGCTCCCGACCGTCCCTGCACCGGCAACAGATTGATCAGCGCGACCGCGAAGTTGAGGACGCCGATGCCAACGCAGAATGCGCCCAGATTGCTGTCGACCCCGGCGCATCGCGCGGCAAGCCATGCGATCGACGCCACCAGCAGATTGGCCGCCGGCCCGCCGACGATCGTAAATCGATACTGCCGGCGTAGCGACAGGGAGGGATCCGGCACGGGCAGCACGAAACCGATCGGATGGCCCGGACGCACGCGCCGCCAACGCATCCTCCAGCCACGGCGGCGCGCATGCAGTTGCAGCGGGCCGATATGGATCAGGTAGACGGTCATGCCCGCGGCACGCGCCGCCAGCACGTGGCCGCACTCGTGCAGCGCCACCGTCGCCATGCCCGCCAGCGGAAGACTGAGCAGGATCACCGGCAACTCGACCATGCCCGGTGCCCAGACGCCCTGGACCAGGGCGATAGCGCCGACCGCCATCGCCGAGACGCCGATCAGCAACAGCACGCCCTGCACGCCTGTCAGGAGCCGATTGAGCCAGGGCGATGGCATCCACGCGCCGCGTGTTGTCCCGGCCGAACTCATGACCGGCTCCGCGCGGCACCGAGCGGCCACCTGCCAAGCCGGAACCGCGCAGCGCACGCATGCGCATGCGCCGCCAGCAGGGCGCCACCTTCATGGACGCCGATCGTCGCCAACGGCGCCAGCAAGCAGATCAGCCTCGGCGCCAGCGTGGACACGACAGGGATCCGCGCCTGCGTCGGCGCATGCTGTCTCGCGCTGTCGGCTGCGTCGACCTCCCGTCGCATCGCCCGGTGGCCGAGCACCGCTCCGGCAGTCGGCCGCTCTGCCGCACGTTTCGACCAATCACTGGCTGGACCACGCAACGGCGCCACCTAACGGCGATAGCGCACCGCCAGCTGCGCGGCCGCCGCGGCGCGATGCCGGCGCAGGGCCAGGCCGAGCGCACTCATGGTCGCCACATCGGCGTCGCCCGACTGCTCCTCCAGGGCGCGTTGCACGCGCGGCGACAGCCCCCAGTCCGCAGAGATAGCCTTGGCGCAGTGTGCCGACCAGGCCTCCAGCATCTCGGTCATCGCCGCCGGCGTTGGCGCTGCCTCGGCGTGGCGTGCGTGGACATCGCGCAGCACCTGCACCACCGAGACCGCGCCCAGCCCGCACAACAGCGCCAGCAGCTGCGCGGCGTTCGCATCCTCGCGGTCGGGCCCCTGGGAGGCGGCGTGCGCCGACAGCAGGGTGTGTTCCCACAGCACCGCCGCACAGCGGCCGAAGACGCTGCCGTCGTCGACGATCACCGGTTGCAGCAGCGCCGCCAGCACGATCTGGCGCAGGCCCTCGGTGCCGAGCAGGGCCACCGCCCGCTCCAGGTTCTCGATCGGCTCGGGATGGCGGCGGTAGACGACGCTGTTGGCGATGCGCAGCAGGTTGCCGGCCAGCGCCGGGTCCTGGCCCAGGATCGTGGCGATGGAATGGGCGCCGGCGGTCGGGTCGTTGATCGCGCGGGTGAGCTGCGGCAGCAGGTGCGGGCGTCGCGGCGTGTAGCGCGGATGCGCATCGATGCGCGCCAGCACCGCGGCGGCCTCGGCCATGACCGCCGGCGCAGGCGTGACCGACGTGCTCACCAGCCGGCCGGCGAATGCCAGCTCGCACAGGCGCGCGAGGATCGCGGCGTCCGGCACCGGATCCAGATCGAGCAGGGCCGGGTCGGCGAAAGGGTCGAGGCCCGGGTCCACCGGGGCAACAGGCGCGGCTGGCGCGGTGGGTGCAGACACTGCCGGTGCCGCGGATACGTCGGCATCCTCGACATGGGCGCGCGCCTGCGGCGCCTCGGCCGCATCGCCAGGGCCACGCCGCAGCCACCACCACAGTCCGCCCCCCAGCACCAGCGCACCCGCACTGATGGCAATCCACATGATCGGCACGATCGTCGTCATCCGCAAAACATCGCCAGGTCCCCGCGCCCGGCCACCGGTGCGCGCCCACGCGGCACGCCATGTCATTCAAGCACGCCGCGCGGGTTTCTGCGCAACGCCGACGTGATGCGGTGGCCGACCGCCGTGAGGCGGTCATGGACAACGCGCGATCGCGCCACTCAGCAGCAAGCAAGCGGCGTGCCGACACCGCGCTGCACCACTCCATCAGCCTGTTGCGCCGCTCCTCGCTGCCGCCTGCGGACGGCACGTGGCGGGTATGGTCGGGGCGATGGGGCTTGAACGCCGACCTCTTGGGGGCGACGGCCGCCCCCTCGCTCAGTGCGGCGCCGGTGCGGGCGCGGTGCGATGCCCGTAGCTGAGTACCCGCGTCAACTTCCAACCGTCCGGGTCCTGGCGCCACACCATCACGAACTTGGCGATGCCCTCGCAGCGGCCGCTGGCCAGCTCGCAGAAGCGGTGCTCGCCTTCCTCGATCGCCCCGAAGTCCTTGATCGGATAGACCCGCAACGTACCGGGCAGCAACTCGCGGCGGACCTTGCCGCAGATCCATTTGCGCGTGTTGTCGACGACGCTCGCGCGGTCCCAGGTGACGCCGCCGGTGTCGTGGTAGAACTCCACGTCCGGCACGAACGACGACTCGAACGCCGCCAGGTCGCAGCGGTTGTAGGCCTCGAACAGGCGCTGGTCCAGCGCCGCGACGGTGTCGAACAGCGGCCCCGCCGCCCCATCCCCGGCCGGTTCCGCCGCGCGGGTCGCGGCCGCGCACGCCATCAACACTGCCAACGCTCCCCAGGCTTTCATCGGCACCCTCTGCGTGAATCGATGGGACACTATGAGACCGCCCAAGCCGCGGCCGCAAGATTGCCGCATGCGCTGGCGCGGCGCCGCAGAAGCGCACGCGGCAGGCACCCTCGCCGACGCCGGCGCGCCGGCGTCGGCAGCCACGACCGTCGGCGCCTACATGTTGCGCCGATACTCGCCGCCCACCTCGTACAGCGCATGGCTGATCTGGCCCAGGCTGTGAGTCTTGACCGCCTCCATCAGCGCCGCGAACACGTTGCGGCGCTCGCGCGCGGTGCGCTGCAGCGCGCCCAGGCCGGCGCCGTCGGCGGCCAGCGCCAGCGCGTTGCGGCGCTGCTGCCAGTCGCGCACGTTGCCGATCTGCTGGTCCTTCTCCTGCTCGGTGGAGCGGATCAGCTCGATCTCGGTCGCGGTTTCGCCGGCATGCTCCTTGGGCAGGAAGGTGTTGACCCCGACCAGCGGCAGACTGCCGTCGTGCTTCTTGTGTTCGTAGTACAGGCTCTCTTCCTGGATCTTGCCGCGCTGGTACATGGTGTCCATCGCGCCGAGCACGCCACCGCGCTCGCTGATCGCCTCGAACTCCTTGTACACCGCTTCTTCCACCAGGTCGGTGAGCTGCTCGACGATGAAGCTGCCCTGCCAGGGGTTCTCGCAGAAGTTCAGCCCCAGCTCCTTGTTGATGATCATCTGGATCGCCACCGCGCGGCGCACGCTTTCCTCGGTCGGCGTGGTGATCGCCTCGTCGTAGGCGTTGGTGTGCAGGCTGTTGCAGTTGTCGAACAGCGCGTACAGCGCCTGCAGCGTGGTGCGGATGTCGTTGAACTGGATCTCCTGCGCGTGCAGCGAACGGCCCGAGGTCTGGATGTGGTACTTCATCATCTGGCTGCGCTCGTTGCCGCCGTAGCGCTCGCGCATCGCCCGTGCCCAGATCCGCCGCGCCACGCGGCCGATCACCGTGTACTCCGGGTCCATGCCGTTGCTGAAGAAGAAGCTCAGGTTCGGCGCGAAATCGTCGATGTGCATGCCGCGCGCCAGGTAGTACTCGACGATGGTGAAACCGTTGCTGAGGGTGAAGGCGAGTTGGCTGATGGGGTTCGCGCCGGCCTCGGCGATGTGATAGCCGGAGATCGACACCGAGTAGAAGTTGCGCACCTTCTGCTCGACGAAATACTGCTGGATGTCACCCATCATGCGCAGCGCGAACTCGGTGCTGAAGATGCAGGTGTTCTGCGCCTGGTCTTCCTTGAGAATGTCGGCCTGCACCGTGCCGCGCACGCTGGACAGGGTCTGCGCCTTGATCTGCGCGTAGGTCTCCGCGTCCAGCAACTGGTCGCCGCTGACCCCGAGCAGGGCCAGGCCGAGGCCGTCGTTGCCCGGCGGCAACGCGCCGTGATAGCGCGGGCGTTCGCGGCCTTCGAACAACCGGGCCAGCGTCTGCTCGGCCTGGGCCCAGCGCTGCGCATCGGCCTTGAGATGTTTCTCCACCTGCTGGTCGATGGCGGTGTTCATGAACATCGCCAGGATCATCGGCGCCGGGCCGTTGATGGTCATCGACACGCTGGTGGTCGGCGCACACAGGTCGAAGCCGGAGTACAGCTTCTTCATGTCGTCCAGGGTCGGGATGTTGACTCCGGAGTTGCCGATCTTGCCGTAGATGTCCGGGCGCGGCGCCGGGTCCTCGCCGTACAGGGTGACGCTGTCGAAGGCGGTGGACAGGCGCGCGGCCGGCTGGCCGACGCTCAGGTAGTGGAAGCGCCGGTTGGTGCGCTCGGGCGTGCCCTCGCCGGCGAACATGCGGATCGGATCCTCGCCGGTGCGCCGGTACGGATACACGCCGCCGGTGTACGGATAGCTGCCGGGCAGGTTCTCCTTGCCGAGGAAGGTCAGCAGTTCGCCCCAGCTCTTGTAGCGTGGCGCGGCGATCTTCGGAATGGACTGGTGGCTCAGCGACTCCCGGTAGTTCTCCACCCGGATCGGCTTGCCGCGCACCGCGTATTCGGTGACCGGGTCGGTGATCGACTTCAGCCGCTGCGGCCACTCGCGCAGCAGTTTCAGCGATTCGCTGGACAGCGACTGCAAGGCATCGTTGTAGCGCTGGCGCAGGAGCAGCAGGCTGGCATCGACGGCGTCAGCGGACGCATCGGCGGATGCACGCGACGCCGGCAGCAGATCCTGCGCCGCATACAGTTCCAGCTGCGCCGGCAGTTGCGGGTCCTGCAGTTCGTGCAGCGCTTGCCAGAACGCCTGCGCGCGGTCGGCGGCCTCGGCCTGGCGCAGCACCCCGGCATTGATCGTCCGGCCCTGCTCGGCGATCTCGGCCAGGTAGCGCACGCGCGCGCCGGGGATCAGCACGGTGGCGCGCGGCTCCTTCAGCGTGGTGTCGAGCTGCGGGCGGAAATCGCAGTGCGCCGGCGGGGCAGCGGCGACATCGGCCTGCGCCGTCAGCTTGTCGCGCAGCAGACGGCACAGATTGACGAACATCCAGCTCACGCCGGGGTCGTTGAACTGGCTGGCGATGGTCGGATACACCGGCACCGCCTCGTCCTCCAGCTGGAACGCCGCGCGGTTGCGCCGCCACTGCTTGCGCACGTCGCGCAGCGCGTCCTCGGCGCCGCGCCGGTCGTACTTGTTCAGCACCACCAACTCGGCGAAGTCGAGCATGTCGATCTTCTCCAGCTGGCTCGGCGCGCCGTAGTCGCTGGTCATCACGTACACCGGGAAATCGACCAGGTCGACGATCTCCGAATCGCTCTGGCCGATACCGGCGGTCTCCACGATTACCAGGTCGTAGCCGATGCCCTTGAGCAGCGCGATGCAGTCCTTCAGCACCCGGTTGGTGGCGGCGTGCTGGCGCCGCGTGGCCATCGAGCGCATGTACACACGCGGGCTGCGCAGCGCGTTCATGCGGATGCGGTCGCCGAGCAGCGCACCGCCGGTGCGGCGGCGGCTGGGGTCGACCGAGACCACCGCGATGCGCATCTGCGGGAAGCTGGCCAGGAAGCGGTTGAGCAGCTCGTCGGTGACCGAGGACTTGCCGGCACCGCCGGTGCCGGTGAGGCCGAGCACGGGCGCGGTGCGCCGACTGCGCGGCTCGGCCGCCGAGACCGCGCCGGACTGCCACTGCTTGCGCAACAGCGCCAGTTCCGCCTCCGAGAACGCGCCGTCCTCGATCGCCGACAGCATCCGGCCGATGCCGATCTCGTCGTCGATGTCCGGCAGCGGGGAGCCGGCCGGCGTCGCGCCACGCGCCTCCGCCGCGGTCTCACGCCCTTTCCCGGCACGCGCCACCACGTCCTCGATCATCTCCACCAGGCCCATCTTCATGCCGTCGTTGGGGTGGTAGATGCGCTCCACGCCGTAGGCCTGCAGTTCGGCGATCTCCTCGGGCGTGATGGTGCCGCCACCGCCACCGAATACGCGCACATGGCCGGCGCCGCGCTCGCGCAGCATGTCGACCATATACTTGAAGTACTCCACGTGCCCGCCCTGGTAGGACGACAGCGCGATCGCGTCGGCGTCCTCGTGCAGCGCCGCGCGCACCACGTCCTCGACGCTGCGGTTGTGGCCGAGATGGATCACCTCGGCGCCCTGCGCCTGGATCAGGCGGCGCATGATGTTGATCGCCGCATCGTGGCCGTCGAACAGGCTGGCGGCGGTGACGAAACGCAAGGGACTGGCGTCGGTCTGCGGCAACGGAACGCGGGACGCGGGAAGGCTCATCGTGCGGACATCGAAAAGAGAATGCCGCGATTCTAGGCGCGCAGCGCGACACGGGCAGGTTGCGCTGCAGCATGCAGACCTGCGTCCCCTTGCCGCTAGCGCGCCGCTGCGCCTGGCTATCCGCTGCATGAATACGCCCTCGGCCGCGCGTCAACACACATGCCGGTGGCGGCGTTTCCTCCCGCGTCGGCACCCCGCCGATGCCTTCGGAGACATCGCATGTTCGCTCGTCCCTTGTTGCTGGCCACCCTGCTCGGCGGCGCGCTCGCCGGCGCCATGGCCGCCGCGCCCGCGCAGGCGCGCGAAGTGGTGGAACTGTCGGTCCGCACCGCGCCACCGCCGCCTCGGGTGGAACGGGTGGTGGTGCGGCCCGGCTATGTCTGGATGCCCGGCTACTGGCAATGGAACGGACGCCACCACGTCTGGGTCGCCGGCCGCTACGTGGTGGAACGGCCGGGCTACGTCTATGTCGGTCCGCGCTGGGAGCACTACGGCCCCGCCTATCGCTTCCACGCCGGCTATTGGGTACGCCGCTAGTCCATCCATCCCCAGGGAGACGCGATCGCCGTGCCGGCGGCGATCGCGGGCCACGCCGCCGCGGCATGCGGGGCCGCGGCGGTACGGGCCCACCGCTGCCAACCACTGCTACCGACCGCTGCCGCCCCACGGCGCCGGCGCTCGTCCCGTGCCACTGCACCGGCTCGGCCACCGTCAGCACTCGACCGACCAGATCCGCCATCGCACCGCCAGCACCCGGGTGCCCAGCGCCATTGCCGCGGAAGCCCGCGTCCCGCCACCACGCAAGCCGCCCGGCGAACCGGCACGCCACCTGCCCGACTGGCGTCGCACAGAGCCGCGAGATTCCCGCGCGTGGCCGCGGCGCCGTCGCGCGGGCGGCCGGCAATTGCTTTAAAATGCCGCCATCGCGACGCTCAGGGCCTGTTCCGGAACCGTCGCGTTTTTGTTTTGCGCCACCCACCAGGCACGTTCCTGGACCATGGTGTCCGACACCTGCAACGCCAGCGGAGCCCCCATGCTTTTCGAAACGCTAGCCAACACCGGCCACGAACAGGTCGTCTTCTGCCACAACCGCGACGTGGGACTGCAGGCGATCATCGCCATCCACAACACCGTGCTCGGCCCCGCGCTGGGCGGCGTGCGCATGCGCCCCTACGCCAACACCGAGTCCGCCCTGCAGGACGCGCTGCGGCTCAGCCGCACCATGACCTACAAGAACGCGCTGGCCGGGCTCAACATCGGCGGCGGCAAGGCGGTGATCATCGGCGACCCGAAGAGCGACAAGTCCGAAGCGCTGTTCCGCGCCTTCGGCCGCTACGTCGATTCGCTGGGCGGCCGCTACATCACCGCCGAGGACGTCGGCACCGACGTCAACGACATGGAGCAGATCTACCTGGAGACCGAGTACGTCACCGGCGTGCACCAGGTGCACGGCGGCTCCGGCGACCCGGCCCCGTTCACCGCCTACGGCGCGCTGCAGGCGCTGATGGCGTCGCTGCAGCGCAAGTTCGGCCACGAGGAGATCGGCAAGACCAGCATCGCCGTGCAGGGCCTGGGCCACATCGGCATGGAGCTGGTGAAGCTGCTCAAGGAACGCGGCGCCAAGCTGTTCGTGACCGACCTGGACCCGGCGCTGGTCGCGCGCGCGGTGGCCGAATACGGCGCCGAGGCGGTGGACCCGGACGACATCTACGACGTCGCCGCCGACGTGCTGGCGCCGTGCGCCATGGAGAGCGCGCTCGACGAGGCCAAGCTGCCGCGGCTCAAGGTCAAGATCGTCTGCGGCACCGCCAACAACCAGTTGGCCAATGCCGCGGTCGGCGAGGAACTGCACCGCCGCGGCATCCTCTACGCGCCCGACTACGCGGTCAACGCCGGCGGCGTCATGAACGTGTCGCTGGAGATCGACGGCTACAACCGCGAACGCGCGATGCGGCTGATCCGCAGCATGTACCACAACCTCGGCAAGATCTTCGACCTGTCCGAGCGCGAGAACATTCCGCCGCAACAGGCCGCCGACCGCATCGCCGAGGCGCGCATGCAGGCGATCGGCAAGCTCAAGCTGCCGCTGGGCCGTACCGCACCGCGCTCGATGGGCCACCTGCGCGGCGAGTGATGCCTCGCGCCGCCTCCTGCGCCGCAGGCGGGAGGCCGCAGATCGCAGGGCTGGGACGTCCCGGCCCTGCTTGACGGATCCACCCTGCACCGGCGCCGCACGCGCCGGGCCGGGTCCCCGGACTCAGAAGCCCAGGCGATAGCGCAGCGACACCGCGCGGTCGTCGCCGCGCGGGCCGAAGCGCTGGTCGTAACCCAGCCCCAGCAACGCCCCATTCCAGCGGGTCTGCAGGCTGGCGCCGAACAGGCCGCCGGAGCGCGCCGGCTGCAGGTCCACCAGCGGCGCCCAGGCGTTCACGCCGACGAAGCTGGCCTGCCGGTCCAGTCCCTGCGCGGCCAGCGTCTGCTGCCACTCGGCATAGCCCTGCAGCGACCAGCCGCGCCCGCCGAAGCCGCCGCGCAGGCCGGCCAAGGCCTGGCTGCGCGAGGAACTGGCGGCACCGGCCATCAGCCCGAAGCCATCGCCGCCCTGTTCGCGGAAGCCATCGCTGTCGATGCGGCTGTAGTCGGCGCCGGCATACGGGGTCAGCCACGCCGGGCCGCGCCCGAGCCGATAGCCGACCTCCACGCTGGAGGACAGGAAGCGACCGGCATAACGGCTGGAGGCGTCGGCAACGGTGTCGCCGAGCAGCAGGCTGCGGTCGAGCTGGCGCTGGTACTGGCCGCTGCCCAGTTGCGCCAGCGCGTACGCATTGCCCGCCATCGCGCCGAGATAGGCCTGGCCCTGCACCTGGCGGTTGCGGCTGCGGTCCAGGCTGCCGGCGTCGCTGGCGCGGCTCTCGCCGAAGGCGAAGCCGGCCACCGCGTGGTCGCCCAGGCGCAGGTCCTGGCCCATCAGCCAGCCATCGAGCTGGAACTGGCTGCCGGCGAAGCTGCCCTGCCCGGTCTCGCCCAAGCGCTGGCTCCAGGCGCCGACCGCGCGCGGCTGGTCGACCAGCGTATCGAAGCGGCTGGACAGCGCGCGCCGCTGCAGGTCCATGGTGTCGAAGGTCATCGCGGTGGCCGCGGCATGCGCCTCGCCGGACAGGCTGCGCAGCGTCGCCGACGCCGCCGCCACGCTCGGCGACTGCTGCACCGCGCCGGCCGCCTTGAGCAGGGCGCCGTCGACCGTGGCCGGGTCGTGGCTCAGCTGCGTGTTGAGCTGCGCGAACGCCGCGTCCACGCGCGTCGCCGAGGCCAGCGTGGCGGCGGTGATGTTGCCGAAGCTGGCCGCGGCCGCGGTGACGCTCAGCGACTGCACGGTGATCGAGGCACTGGTGGCGTCGTAGGACAGCGACGAGGTCAGGAACACGTTCGACGGCGTGGTCACCGAGGCGAAGGTACCGGTGAGCCCGCCGTTGGCCTGCAGCACCGTGTACGCGGTGTTGTTGACCACGTAGTCGCGCTTGCCGAGCACGTACAGCGAACCGCCCTGCAGGGTGGCGCTGCCGCCGACCGAGAGCTTGTCGCCGACCAGCAGCGCCAGGCGGCCGTTGCTGCTCTGCACGTAGTTGCCGCTCAGGCTCAGCGTGGCCGCACCGACCTGGAAGGTGCCTGCATTGGCGACGCTGCCGCCGAGCGCGCCGGTGCCGACGAAGGTGGCGCCATTGCTGATCGCCACGTTCGAGCTGCCCAGGCTGGCCGCGCTGAGCGTGCCGCCCTGCACCTGGGTGTCGCCGCTGTAGGTGTTCTGGGTGCCGCTGAGGGTCAGCGTGCCGCTGCCCTGCTTGATCAGCCCGCCGCTGCCGGCGATGTTGTTGGCCCAGGTCGAATTGCCGGTGAACCCCACCGTCACGTCGCCCCAGTCGAAGCGGCCCGGTCCCTGCACGGCCTTGCCGACGTTGAGCAGGCCGTAGCCGAAGGTCGCGTCCACGCCGGGCGTGCCCAGGTCGGTGGCGGTACCGAGCAGGGTCTGCCGGACCAGGTCGTTGGTGAAGTACGGGAAGGCCTGCCAGACCAGCGCCGCCGCGCCGGACACCAGCGGCGCCGCGAACGAGGTGCCGCTGCCGTAGTAGTAGTCGGGGTTGCTGGTGGAGGTGGTCGCCTTGGGATCGACGAACACCTCGGTGCCGGGCGCGACCAGGCAGTAGCGCATCGCCGCGCCGCAGGCGTTGGAGTACGAGGCCAGTTGCGTGCCGGTGCTCGAATCGGTTGCCGCCACCACCAGCCAGCCGCGCTCCAGGTCCGCCGCCGGCAGGGTGCCGTTGGGGCCGGCCTTGCTGGGCAGCGAAGCGATGTCCGAGGGCGTGGACTTGGATTCGTTGCCGGCGGCGAACACCACCAGGCCACCGTTGCCGAGCACGAACGGACGGTACTCGGCGGCGATGGCATTGGTCGAGTTCAGGTCGGTCCAGTAGATGCCGCCCCACGAGTTGTTCATCACCTTGACGCCGGCATTGATCAGGTCCTGGTGCACCTGGGTCAGGCCCAGTCCGCCGCTGACCTGGTTGCCGCTGCCGCTGCCGTCGTCCTTGGGCGGCGTGTCGGAAATGATGCGCGCGGACACGATCTGCGCGCCCGGCGCGATGCCGCCCGGCCACTGTCCGACCGACTTGCCTGCCGCCAGCTGCGCCACGGTGGTGCCGTGGCCGTCGACGTCGTCGACCTTGGTGTTGTTCTGGCTCGGATCGACGTAGATCAGGTTCGACACCACCCGCCCGGCCAGCGCCGGATGGTTGCGGTTGACGCCGGTGTCGACCACGCCGATGCGGTAACCGCTGCCGTCGTAGCCGGCGTTGTGCGCGGCCAGCGTATTGGTCAGGGTCAGGTGCGCGTCGAACGCCGGCTGGGGCGGCGGCGGCGAGGTCGGAGGTGGCGACGTCGGCGGCGGCGGCGGAGGCGGCGGTGGCGGAGGCGGAGGCGGCGAGGTCGGTGGCGGACTGCCATGGGTCAGATTGCCGCCACCGCCACCGCCGCCACCGCACGAGGTGAGCGCAACCGCTACCGCGGCCGCCAATAGCGACCGTGCCATCAATGCCCGCATGTCCTTCCCCTCAAATGTCGTCTGCCGGCCATACGGCCGGTGTTGCCCCCGTTAGCGGCCGCCGACGACGGCGCTGAACTACGTCAAATCTACACTGGAATGCAAACCATAGGACTGGCCCGGCAGTGGACGCAATTGGCAGAACCCGCGCCGCGGCCGATAATCGGCACACCACTTTCGTAAGGGTTTGCCATGACCGAGATCGTCATCGCCGCGGCCAAGCGCACCGCCATCGGCGCGTTCCTGGGCCAGTTCAACGGCGTGCCCACGCCGACGCTGGGCGCCGCGGCCATCCGTGCCGCGCTGGAGCAGTCCGGCATCCCCGCCGCCGACGTCTCCGAAGTCATCATGGGCTGCGTGCTGCCGGCCAACCTCGGCCAGGCCCCGGCACGTCAGGCCGCGCGCGCGGCCGGCGTGCCCGACGGCACCGGCGCCACCACCATCAACAAGGTCTGCGGCTCGGGCATGAAGGCGGTGATGCTCGGACACGACCTGATCAAGGCCGGTTCGGCCAGCATCGTCGTCGCCGGCGGCATGGAGTCGATGAGCAACGCGCCGCACCTGCTGCCGAACTCGCGTACCGGCAACCGCTACGGCAACTTCCAGGCGGTCGACCACATGGCCTGGGACGGCCTGACCAATCCCGACGACGGCCAGGCGATGGGCGTGTTCGGCGAGGCCACCGCGGAGAAGTTCGGCTTCAGCCGCCAGGACCAGGACGCGTTCGCGATCGAATCGGTGAACCGCGCGCAGGCCGCGCAGCGCGATGGCGCCTTCGCCGATGAGATCGTCCCGGTCGCCGTGGCCACCCGCAAGGGCGAGGTACGGGTCGACAGCGACGAGCAGCCGGGCAAGTCCGACGTGACCAAGATCCCGGCGCTGAAGCCGGCGTTCAAGAAGGACGGCACGGTCACCGCGGCCAGCTCCTCGAGCATCTCCGACGGCGCCGCCGCGCTGGTGCTGCTGGGCGCCGACGAGGCCGCCCGCCGCGGCGTCGCGCCGCTGGCCCGGATCGTCGGCCACGCGACCTTCTCGCAGGCGCCGGAATGGTTCACCACCGCGCCGGTGGGCGCGATCCGCAAGCTGCTCGACCAGGTCGGCTGGAGCCTGGACGACGTCGACCTGTTCGAGATCAACGAAGCCTTCGCCGTGGTGGCGATGGTGCCGATCAAGGAACTGGGCCTGGACCACGCCAAGGTCAACGTCCATGGCGGCGCCTGCGCGCTCGGCCATCCGATCGGCGCCTCCGGTGCGCGGCTGCTGGTGACATTGCTAAATGCGTTGCGCAGCCGTGGCGGCCGCCGCGGAATCGCGACGCTGTGCATCGGCGGTGGCGAAGCGACAGCGGTCGCCATCGAATTGATTTGATTGGGATTAACCCCTGAAACACAAAAATGAATGCGCGTGCGCTTGACAGCCGACTTTGGCTTGTCATCATGTTGAGGGCGCGCATTCGCGCGTTGCCTAACTAAACGACGAGGATAGACACAATGAGCATCAACAAGCTGCTGATCGCAATGGCCCTGGGCCTGGCCCTGGCCGCGTGCTCGAAGCAGGAGCAGGCCCAGGACGCCGCCGCTTCGGCTAACGAAGCCGCCACCGACGCGCAGGCTGCTGCCGACCAGTCGGCTGCCGCCGGCGCCCCGACCGCCGACGCCGCTCAGGCCGCTGCCGACACCGCCGCGACCGCCGCCAACACCGCTGCCGACGCTTCGGCCGCTGCCGCCGCTGCCCCGACCGATGCCGCTGCCGACAAGGCTGCCGACACCGCCAAGGCTGCGGAAGACACCGCCGACAAGGCGAAGGACGCTGCTCAGGAAGCCAAGAAGTAATCACTTCTCGCTTTTTGCAGTCCTGAAAGAGCCGCTGGTCCGCCAGCGGCTTTTTCTTTGCCTGGCGTTTACCGGGCAGTGCGGCAACGGCGCCACCAGCGTGCCGGCACAGCGAGTTCCCGGAGGGCGGCGTGGGTGACGACGCATGCATGTTCGCCTCGCGCGAATGCCGCGCCGTCGTCCGCCGCTGACGTCGCCTCGCAAGCGTGCGTCCCCGCACACAGAATTCGTCCGCGCCATTGCGTCGTCCACGCGTAGCGCGCATGCAAGCGCGACGCATGACCCGCACGACGCGCCGCACCGCCGCCCGCGGCGAGCGATGCGGTCGATGCGCACCGCTGCCACGCGCCATGCACGTGCGGCGCGTACGCGCCGACGCCGCACATCCGCATGGCCCGCATGCGACGGCAGCCGCGCGCATCGCAGTGCCTGGCTCCCACCCCACGGCGCCTCCCCCACCATCGGCAGCGCCTTCCTGAACACTGCCCCGCGCCACCGCTCCGCCTTGACGCAGGCTGCATGCGCGTCCGCCTAGGCTGCGCCGCGTCACCCACCCGTGGACGGAGAAGCCGCATGAACAAGACCCCGATCGTGGCCCTGCTGGGCGCCCTCGCACTGGCCGGCTGCCAGGGTCCCGAATCGCAGCAGGCACAACGCGACGCCAAGGTCGCTGCCGAACAGACCGGCGAAGCGGCCAAGGAAGCCGCCGGCCAGGTCGCGCAGGCCGGGCGCGAGGTCGCCGCCGACGCGCGCGATGCCGCGCACCGTGCGGCCAACTCCGATGCCGTCAAGGATGCCTCGGCCGCAGCCAAGGAGATGGCGGCCGATGCCAGCGAGGCGACGGCGAATGCGGCGCAGAAAGTCGCCGACAAGGCACGCGAGAACGCCAACGAAGATCCGCACAACGGCGACCGCGAGCAGCATTGAGTCATTGGCCGTCCCCGTGCATGCGGGGGCGGCCTCTGCCGCGCAGCGCGTGCCGCGCGCTGTGCCGGCAGGGCGTCTTTTGTGACGCCGGTCCAAGGCGTTCGCGGCGTCACGGTAGACTTTTGCGATGCCGATTCTCCAACGTGTGCGGGCCAGGACCCGTCTAGCCCTGCTGTTCTCCGCCGCGGTCTTCGTGCTGATCGGCGCCGGCGTGTTCTACGGCGCACAACGCGCGATCTCCGACGCCGCACGCGTCGCGCATACCCACGAAGTGCTGCGCAACATCGACGAGGTGCAATCCACCTTGCTGATGACCGAATCCTCGTTGCGCGGCTACGAGTTGACCGACAACCAGGCCTATCTGAGCCTCTACTACGACAGCGCCGAACGCGTGCCGCGGCAGTTGGCGCAGCTGCGCAAGCTGGTTTCCGACAATCCCGTGCAGATCGCCAACATCCAGGTGCTGCAGCAGTCGATGGACACGCGCCTGCGGCAGATGCGGGAGATGCTCGCGGTGTACCAGCGCGACGGCCTGCAGGCGCTGCGGCAGGCGATGGCGCCCAGCGTGTACCAGAGCTCCAGCGCGATCCGCGACCAAGTGCAGCAGATGACCGACGTGGAACTGCAACTGCTGCAGAGCCGGGACACCTCCAACCAGCGCAGCGCCGACATGCTGCTGGTGCTCGCCCTGGCCGGCATCCCGTTCGGCCTGGGCAGCGTCGGCGTGGTGTACGCGCTGCTGCTGCGCGAACTGCGCAACCGCAGCAACGCCGAGCAGGCCGCCTCGGTCGCCAACGAGAAGATGGAAACCAGCATCACCGAGCTGGAGCGCACCAGTGCCGATCTCAACGCGCTCAGCCGCTATACCGGCCTGCTGCAGAGTTGCGTGGAGCCGGCCGAGGCACTGACGGTGACCGCACGCCTGCTCGCCGCGCTGATGCCCGACACCGGCGGCAGCGTCTACCTGCTGCGCGCCTCGCGCGACCGCGCCGAGGAGATCGTCAGTTGGGGCCAGCCGCCGGTCGGCAGCGAGCCGGCCGTGGCGCCGCAGGACTGCTGGGCCTTGCGCCGCGACAAGAGCCATTTCGTGCATGCGCAGGGCCACGACTCGGCCTGCGCGCATCTGCGCGAGGATCCCTACGCCGCCGGTGCCAGCACCGCCTGCATCCCGCTTTCCGCACAGGGCACGCAATTGGGCTTCGTGTTCCTGGCCGGGCGCGGCACCGGTCCGCTGCCGCGC
>NZ_NMPP01000073.1:0-72702 GCF_009192885.1 Xanthomonas sp. LMG 12462
CGGTAACAGAAACTGAACGCCCATAAGCTCGACGACAGCGTCAGAGGGGTAAAAGAAACAGGCCCCCCACCCCAACCCCCCCCCCTGCGGGAGGGGGGTGGGGGTGAGGGACCGGGGCGAAGCCCTCGCGAAGCCAGCCTGCGCACGAAACTACGCCCGCACCCTCATCCGCCCCTACGGGGCACCTTCTCCCGGTGGGAGAAGCGAACCAGTCGCCGCAGACGATGGAACGATGGGTTGCGCCGGTCGCGGTTGGCCGCGGTGGCGGCGGCACCCACAGTAGGGAGCTCATCAGGAGATCGTCCGCCATGACCGCTTCCACCACCGTCGCCCCCGCGCGCATCCTGCGTGCCATTCGCGGCCATGCCACCGCCGACGGCGATGGGGTCAAGCTGACCCGCGTCATCGGCGGCGGTGCGCTGCCCGAACTGGATCCGTTCCTGCTGCTCGACGAGTTCGGCACCGAGCGGGCCGAGGACTACATCGGGGGCTTCCCCAGCCATCCGCACCGTGGCTTCGAGACCGTCACCTACATGCTCGACGGGCGCATGCGGCACAAGGACAACCATGGCAACGAGGGTCTGCTGACCCCGGGCAGCGTGCAGTGGATGACCGCCGGCCGCGGCCTGGTGCATTCGGAGATGCCGGAGCAGGAACAGGGGCAGGGGCGCATGCGCGGCTTCCAGTTGTGGGTGAACCTGCCGGCGCGCGACAAGATGACCGCGCCGCGCTACCAGGAATTCGCGCCCGAGCGCATCCCGGTGGCGCAGCCGGCGCCGGGGGTGACGGTCAAGGTGATCGCCGGCCAGGTCGGCGAGGTGCACGGCCCGATCGCGCAGCCGGCCACCGACCCGCTGTATCTGGACATCGCGCTGGACGTCGGCACGCGCTGGGCGTTCGAGCTGCCGTCCGGGCACAACGCCTTCGCCTACATGTTCGAGGGCGAGGCGGCACTGGGCGAGGGCGAGGCGGCGCGCGTGCTGCCGGCGCAGACGCTGGCGGTGCTCGGCGGCGGCGACCTGCTGCAGGTGCAGGCCGGCACGCAGGGCGCGCGGCTGATCCTGGTCGCCGGACGGCCGTTGCGCGAGCCGGTCGCGCGGCATGGGCCGTTCGTGATGAACACGCGCCAGGAACTGATGCAGGCCTTCGTGGATTTCCAGGAAGGGCGCTTCTGAGCGCGCGTTCGCGCCGCATGTGGTGCGAGGGTTTGTTTCCTCGTAGCAGCGGCCTCAGCCGCGGCAGGCATTCCCGATAACGCCGTCGCGGCTGCATTGCATGGCGCAGTGCGCCGCCTCAGCGCTCCAGCGCCAGGCTCGACTGGCGCATGTCCAGCCCCTGCACCAGCGATTGCAGTGTCTGCAGTTCCTGGGCGTCGGCGGCATCGATCCACACCTGTGCGTACTGGTCCTTCTTCAGTTCCGCAACCGTGATGCGGCGTGTGGCCTGGTTCGGCAACTCGACACCGCCCACATCCGGCCGGTACCAATACACCGCTTCGCCGGCGATGGCGCCCTTTTCCTCGCGCAGCGTGCGCTGCAGCGGAATGTTCGGGTCGCGCGCGGTGAGCATCATGCCCAGCACCTGACGTCCGTCGGCATCGCTGGCGCGGCAGACGATGAAGCCCTTGTCGCTGCGTTCGCTCCATTGCAGTTTGCTCTGCGGCGGCAGCGGTGGGCAGTTCTGTGCCTGCTGCGCGGTGGCGGCAGCGGCGGGCAACGCCGCCGCAGCGGTCAGCAGCGCCTTGCGCAAGAGTGTCTTCATTCGCGATGTTCCCCATACGCCGCGATGCGACGCGTTCGATCCATACGCACGCCTGTGGCGTCGTCTGCGGGAGCGCCCATCCTGTGCGGGATCCCGGCAGTGCATCCCCCGACGCAGTGCGTGTCCCGTGTGCGGTCACGCGTGCGCGGCCGCGTCTGCACCATAGCCCAGCATGGCCGCGCTGACAATTGGGATGCGGATTCCGGAACATCCGTACGCGTGGTACGGCATGCCGGCACCCGCCCGGCTGCGCCGATCAGGCGGTTGCGGGCGCGGATCGCGGGGGGGCGAGGGCGGTGGCGTTTCGCGTAGGGCAGCGGCCCGGTTGGCCCGATGCAGGCCTGCCGCCGGCTCAGCGGCCGGGTTCGGGCAACGGAATGAATTCCTGGTCGTCGCCGGGGATCGTCCCGAAGCGGCCCTCGCGCCAATCCTGCTTGGCCTGCTCGATGCGTTCCACCGAGCTGGACACGAAGTTCCACCAGAGGTGGCGCGGGCCATCCAGCGGTTCCCCGCCCATCAGCATGGCCTTCAGCGGGGTCTTGGCGCGCAGCCGCCCGCGCGCGCCGGGCTCGGGCAGGACCAGGTGCCGCGCCGGAATGTCCACGCCGTCCAGTTGCGCCTCGCCTTCCAGGATGTACAGCGAGCGCTCGACGTGCCGCGCGTCCAGGTCGATTTCGGCGTCCGCTTCCAGGTCCAGGGCCACGTTGAGGGTGTCGGCGAACACCGTGACCGGCGATTCCTCGCCGTAGGCGCGGCCGGCGATCACCCGCAGCCACGCGCCGTCGCGGCGCTGCTGCGGCAGGCTGGCCGCGGCATGGTGGTAGAACGCCGGTGCGGTTTCTTCCGCCGATTTCGGCAGCGCCACCCAGGTCTGCATGCCGTGCAGCGGATGCGCATGCTCACGCAGCGTGGTCGGTGTGCGTTCGGAGTGGGAGATGCCGCGGCCGGCGGTCATCCAGTTGACGTCGCCGGCGCGGATCACCTGGTCGGAGCCGAGCGAATCGCGGTGGCCGATCTCGCCGGACCACAGGAAGGTGACCGTGGCCAGGCCGATGTGCGGATGCGGGCGCACGTCCACGCCGTGGCCCGGCTCGAACACGGCCGGCCCCATGTGGTCGATGAAGACGAAGGGGCCGACGCTGCGCGCCTGCACGCTGGGGACGGCGCGGCGCACTTCGAAGCCGCCGATATCGTGGACGCGGGGGGCGATCAGGGTGGGCATGCCGGCGCTCGTGGTGGCAGGAACGGAGCGCAAGCTTCGCATGCGAACGCGTGGCACGGACGTTGGCGGCGCAAGACGCAATGTTCCGCGTGCCGCGGCGCCTGGTGTGCGCCTCTCTTGCGCAGGTGATGCGCGTTCGCAGGTGCGCATCGCGACACGATGCAGGCGACAGGCGACTGCGTGGATCCACGCCCCCGGGCGGGGGCGACCGATCGACGACGCCGGTGGGGACAACGCCATGTGGTTTCAATCCAACGCGTCCGTTTCGGACGCGACACGACAGTGCGGATGCGGCGAGTGCGCTTTCGCAGTCGCGCCAGCGGATGCCGAGGCTACAGCAAGCCCGGCTGGGCGATCGGCACCTCGCCGCGGCGCGAGGCCAGCCGATCGGCCAGCCGGGTCGGTTCCGGCAGACGATAGCCGCGCAGGTAGCGCTGGGTCCACTGCAGCGCGCTGTCCACCGCCACACGATGGCCGGGCGAGACGATCAGCGGATTGCAGCGCAGCTTGCTGCGCAGCGCCCAGCCGACCACCTCGCCGCGATGCACGATGGGACTGTGGTCGCCGGCCTGCGCGCCGGGCTCCTCGAAGCGGCCGGCCAGCAAAGTCTTGGCCACGCCGATGCTGGGCAGCCCGGTGACCACGCCGAAGTGCGCGGCGATGCCGAGCCGGCGCGGATGGGCGATGCCCTGGCCGTCGACGAACACCAGGTCCGGGCGCTGCCGCAGCAGACCCAGCGCAGCCAGCAAGGCCGGCAGTTCGCGGAAGCTGAGCAGGCCGGGCACGTAGGCCATCGAGGTGGGCACGCGCGCGATCTCGGCCTGGTGCGGCTGCAGGGTCTGCGCGTCGAGCAGTACCGCGGCGGCGCGGGTGACCTGGCCGTCGTCCTCGAAGCCGACGTCGAAGCCGGCCAGCCAGCGCGGCGGATCGGGCACCTCGTCCTGCAGGCTGACCTGGCGCGCCAGCGTCGCCTGCAGCGCGCGCGCCTGCACGATGCTGCCGTCCCAGTCGCCGAATACGGAGTGCGAAGAAGTGTCCATGCGCCGATGATCGCGCCGTCTTCGTGGCTGGGGTGTGGAGAGGCTGGGAATGGGGAATGGGGAATCGCAACGGCTTTGTTCTCCAGCAAGCCGGACAGCCAAGCGCCGCCTGCTGGTCAGAGCCGCGCGGGAACCGCTTCAACGATTCCCCATTCCCGATTCCCCATTCCCAGCCAAGAGCTACAATCCAGGGCCGCACGACCCACGCATCCCCCAACGGAGACCGTCGCAGTGACCCGCAAACTCGTACTGTTGCGCCATGGCCAGAGCCAGTGGAACCTGGATAACCGCTTCACCGGCTGGGTCGATGTCGACCTGACCGAGCAGGGCCGCCAGGAAGCCGTGGCCGCCGGCCGGCTGATGCGCGAGGAGGGGCTGCAGTTCGACGTCGCCCATACCTCGGTGCTCAAGCGCGCCATCCACACTTTGCAGGGCGCGCTGAAGGAACTCGACCAGGACTGGCTGCCGGTGCACAAGAGCTGGCGTCTCAACGAGCGCCACTACGGCGGCCTGCAGGGCCTGGACAAGGCCGAGACCGCGGCCAAGCACGGCGAGGACCAGGTCAAGATCTGGCGCCGCTCCTACGACATCCCGCCGCCGCCGATGGACGCCGAGGATCCGGGCCATCCGCTGCACGACCGCCGCTATGCCACCCTGGACCGCAACGCGCTGCCGGCCACCGAATCGCTGGCGACCACGCTCGAGCGCGTGCTGCCGTACTGGCACGACGCCATCGCGCCGCAGCTCAAGGCCGGGCAGACCGTGCTGGTCACCGCCCATGGCAACTCGCTGCGCGCGCTGTACAAGTACTTGAACGACGTCTCGCGCGAAGAAATTCTCGAACTCAACATTCCCACCGGCATCCCGCTGCTGTTCGAACTGGACGACAGCCTGCAGGTGCAGTCCTACCGCTACCTGGGCGATCCGGAAGCGGCCAAGAAGGCCGCCGAAGCGGTGGCCAATCAGGGCAAGGCGAAGTAAGCACCAGGATCGGCACGCGGCCGGCAGGAGAACGCGATGGGTGGATTCAGTATCTGGCATTGGCTCATCCTGCTGGTCGTGCTCGCCTTGCCGCTGCTGGTCGGCATGGTGGTGTGGCTGGCGATCCGCGCCCAGCGGCGCCGGCCGGCCGCGGCGCCGCCGCCGTTGCCATCCGCCGGCTCGGTCGAGCAGCGCCTGCGCGCGCTGGAGCAGCTGAAGGCGCAGGGATTGATCGATGCGGCGGAGTACACGCGCCGGCGCGAGCAGATCCTGGCCGCGTTGTGAGTGTGTGATGCCTCGGCAGGCGCCGCGTTCTGGCGGCCTGCCAAGCGCAAGTGCGGTGTCGACGCCGCGCCGCGTGTTGCATGCCGCGCGCGTTGCCGCAGCTGCGCGGCAACGGCGTAACCCCGGAATCTCCTTACCAGACGCAACTGGTGAGCAGCAGCCCGGGCTGCACGTCCACCCAGCGCAGACGGTGCGCTTGTCCGGCCGGCAAGGGCGGCGCCAGCGGCGTGGCGATCCGCGTCTCCACGCTGCCGCTGGCCGGGTCGCAGCCTTCGATGCGCAAGGCGTCGAAATCGAAGAAGCGGCCGACGGTCGCCGCGGTGGCCTTGTAGAAACTCTCTTTCGCCGAGAAGCCCAGGGTCAGCGCATACGGCCAGCCGCGGACGCGGGCGAGCGCAGCCAATGCGTCACAGTCGCTGGCGTCCAGGGCCACGCTGCGGATCGCCTCGAGCTGGTCCGCCGCCACCACACGTTCGATATCCAGGCCGATGCCGTTGGCTGCGGCGGACGTCGGCATGGCGATGGCGACCGCCACGCCGTCGGTATGCGAGAGGCTGCCGAGGAAACCATCCGGCCAGAGCGGCGCGCGGTCGGGGCCGATTGGAAGGTCAGTGGCCGTGCTGCCGGCCGCCCGCAGCGCGGCGAGCGCCGCGCGCCGTCCGGCCAGGTACTCGGCCTGGCGCTTGCGCACGCTGCGCGCGATCGACGGCGGCTGCTGCACGCGGTGGCGCTGGAAATCGTCGCTGTCGAAGGCATCGACCTCGAACGGCAGCAGCCAGGCGTCCGGCACGGCGATGCGATGCGCGCCGAGAGCGAGCCGGGCGAACGGCGGGGTGGCGAGGGCCAGGGCATCCATGGCCCTAGCTTAGAGCGTGCGCTGGCCGTGCGGCGCGTGCGATGCGGCCAATGAGGCGCCGCAGGGCAGGCATCGCTGCGGTGACCTGTTTCCGCAAGGATTCATCCGAATACAGCTTGTCCGGTAGGAACGGCGCTTGTCCCCTTCTGCGAGATCAGCCGCGACCGGCGTTTCCGGTAACGCCGGTCGCGGCTGATCCCGCTCCTGCAGCAGACGTTCCGCAGCGTTGCCTTCAGCCGTTGCTGGCGTCCACCCACACCCGCATTTCGCCCTCGCCGCGATTGGCCCAGGCGAAGTAGGGCACGAAGGTCAGGGGCTGCGGCTGCCGCGTCGGCGGCGGCGCATCGTAGCGGTACAGCGGTGCGGCCGCGGCGTCGACGTCGCCGTGCAGGCGTTCGCCGGTGGCTTGCAGCAGCACCTGACCGGCGAGCGCGCCGGTGCCGGGTACGGCCTGCAGCGTGGCGTTGGCCGGCAGGCGCAGCTGATGCAGGTCGGCGCCGTTGTCGGCCTGCTCCAGGCAGTACACCAGCGGCCCGCGTTGCACCGCGACCTTGCCGGCCAGGTGGCGCACGCGCGGGTGCCCGCTGACCCGCATCGGCGGCATCGGCAGGCGCAACTGCAAGGTGTCGCCGGACTGCCAGCGCCGGCGCAGCACGCAGTAGCCGTGCTGGCGGTGCGCATCGATCGCCACCGGCTCGCCGTTGAGCCGCAGCTGCGGCGCCTGGCACCAGTCGGGCAGGCGCAGCGCCAGTGCCGCCTCCACCGGTGCGCTGCACTCCACCTCGAAGGCGATCGTGTCCTGCCACGGATATTCGCCGCGCTGGCGCAGGGTCAGGGTTTGCCCGCCGACCTCGAACCGCGCATCGCTGCCGACGTAGAGGTTCACGTACAGCGTGTCGTCGCGGCGGGTGTACAGGTAGTGGCCGAGCGAGGTCAGCACGCGGGCGATGTTGGGCGGGCAGCAGGCGCAGCCGAACCAGCGCTGGCGCACGGGCTTCACATGATCGAAGGTGTGGTTGCCGTGCACCGTGGGCGGGTGCACTTCCAGCGGGTTGACGTAGAAGAAGTGACGCCCGTCCAGGGCCATGCCGCCCAGCACGGTGTTGTACAGCGCCCGCTCCATCACGTCGGCGTAGCGGCCATCCGGCGCCAGCTGCAGCATGCGGTTGGCGAACATCATCAGCCCGATCGAGGCGCAGCTCTCGTTGTAGGCGGTGTCGTTGGGCAGGTCGTAATCGACGCTGAAGGCTTCGCCGTAGCTCTGCGCACCGATTGCGCCGGTCAGGTACATCTGTCGCTGGGTGGCGTTGTCCCACAGGCGCTCGCAGGCCGCGCGCAGGGTGGCGTCGCCGCTGTGCCGGGCCAGGTGCGCCACGCCGGCGTACAGGTACACGAAGCGCACCGCATGGCCGACCGCGGTGTCCTGCAGCGCCACCGGCAGATGCGCCTGGCTGTAGGCCTTGTCCTGGATCATCCAGGCCGGGCCGTGCCCGCCCCAGAAGAAGGTCTGGCCGCGCTTGGCGTACTCCTCGTCGTAGTAGTGCGGCGTGGTGCCGCGTTGTTCGACGAAGTAGCGCGCCAGTGCCAGGTAGCGCGCCTCGCCCGTGGCCTCGTACAGGCGCATCAGCGCCAGTTCGATCTCCGGATGCCCGGGGTAGCCGTGCAACTGCGTGGGGCCGGGGCCGAAGGTGGCGTCGATGTGGTCGGAGAGCCGGCACACGATGTCGAGCAGGGTGCGTTTGCCGGTGGCCTGGAAGTAGGCCACGCCGGCCTCGATCATGTGCCCGGCGCAGTACAGCTCGTGGCACTCGGCCAGGTTGGTCCAGCGTTCCTGCGGCGCCTTCACCGTGAAGTAGGTGTTGAGGTAGCCGTCGGCCTGCTGCGCGGCCCCGATCAGCTCGATGGTGGCGTCGGCATCGCGCTCCAGCGCCGGATCGGGATGCTGTGCGAGCAGGTAGGCCACCGCTTCCAGCCATTTGGCCACGTCGCTGTCCTGGAACACCATGCCGTAGAACGCGCCGTCGCTGCGGCCGGCGGCGATGCGGAAGTTCTCGATGGCATGGCTGGGTTCGGCATCGGCGACGTTGTCGTTGAGCGCGTCCCACTGGTAGGGCAGCACCACCTCCTGCACCAGGCGCTGGTAGCGCTGCCAGAACGGATCGGCGATGCGCAGGTGGGCGAGCGGCAGTTCCGGGGACGGCACGGGCGAATGCGGCATGGAGCGGAGATCCTGGAGAGTGGGGAAGGTCAGTGCACCGGGCGTGCGGCCAGATCGGCGGCGATATTCGCCAGCAGCGGCCGGCGCAGCCGGCAGCGCAGGATCACCGCGGCCAGCAGCAGGTGCAGGCCGGCGGGGATCAGGGTTTCCAGCAGGGTGATGGCCTGCAGCGAGGCGGGGCTCTGCTGCGCGGCGCCGGCGCGGTAGCCGGCGTAGACGAACAGCGCGCTGATCACCACTGCGCTCGAGGCCCAGGCCAGCTTGATGCAGAACAGGTTGAAGGCGAAGTTGATGCCCGAGGAACGCACCCGGTTCTTCCAGGCGCCGTAGTCGTCGGCGAAGGCCATCAGCGAGAAGTGCAGCGGCAGCGCGAAGCCCAGCACCAGGCAGTGCACGAAGATCACCCCCAGCCACAGCGTCTGCTGCGCCGGTCCGGTCGGCAGCCACCACTGCGCCACGCCGAACGCGGCCAGCGCCAGGTTGGTGTGCAGGTACAGCGCCAGCGGATCGAAGCGGCGGCACAGCGCGTTGACCACGATCGCGCCGAGTACCGTGGCCAGCGCCACCATCGCGAAGAACAGCGAGGCGTAGCCGCTGCTGCCGCCGAGCACGTAGGTGATGAAGTACAGATAGGCGCCGCCGCGGATGTTGTAGACGTTGATCAGCAGGAACGACATCAGCAGCACCAGCCGCAACTGGTCGTTCTGCAGCAGGCCACGCAGATGTGCGCCGATGCCGGCGCCGCCGAGCAGGCTGACCGGCACGCGTTCGCGCACGGCGAAGAAGCAGCACAGGAACATCGCCACCGCCAGCACCGCCAGCACGCCCACGCCGAGCTGGTAGCCGCGCGCGGCGTCGCCGTTGCCCAGTTCCCGCACCAGCCACGGCAGCCCGACCGACACCAGGAAACCGGCGATGCCGCACAGCACGAAGCGCCAGGATTGCGCCGAGACCACGTCGCGGTGGTCGCCGGTCATGCTGTTGATCAGCGCACAGTAGGGCACGTTGATCGCGGTGTAGCACAGCGACAGCAGGAAATAGCTGGCGAAGGCGTAGGCGATCTTTGCGCCGGCGCTCAGCTGCGGCGCGCTGAAGGTCAGCACGCAGGCGATGCCGATCGGCACGGCGACCCACAGTTGCCAGGCGCGGAAACGGCCCCAGCGGCTGCGGGTGCGGTCGGCGATCAGGCCCATCACCGGATCGGACACCGCGTCGGCCACGCGCAGCACGGTGAACAGGGTGCCGACCAGCGCCGGGGTCAGGCCGAACACGTCGGTGTAGAAGAAGGTGAGGAAGTTGGCGATCAGGCAGGTGACCACCGTGCCGCCGGCATCGCCGAGGCCGTAGCCGAATTTCTCCAGGCGCGACAGACGCGGCGTGGTCGCGGCCGGTGCGGCGTCTGCGGTGGCGTGGCCGATGGCGGTCGCGGTCAACGTAACGGCTCCTGGCGCGCCCGGTCCGGCGCCAGCGCAAAGTGGCATGGCGGCGCACCCGCGACAAGAGTCTGTGCGGTATAAAACCGGTACGATTCCGACCACGGTGGCCGCGGCGTCCATGCGCGGCATCGCTCATTCGAATGCTGCAGTGCAGCGTCGCGCAGGCAAGGGGAGACGTTTCCGACATGCTCGAATTCGCCGTCGCCTATCCGATCCGGGTGCAGAACGGAGGCCTGTTCATTTCCCGCGGCGTGGGTGCGCATCCGGCGCGGGTGATCCAGTCCTACGAGCTGATCTTCGTCGAGCGCGGCATCCTCTCGATTCGCGAACAGGACAACGACTTCCACGTCGGCCCCGGCGAGACGCTGTTGCTGTGGCCCGGCCGCGCGCACGCCGGCCTGGGCCAGTTCCCGGACGACCTGCGGTTCTATTGGGTGCATTTCGAACTGGAACCGAGCGTGGCGCAGGCGGACAACGCGGTGGCGCTGTCGATGCCGCAGCGCACTGCGATCCGCGATCCGGATCGCTTCGTCGGCCTGTTCCGCTGGTTCCTGGCCGAGCAGGAGGAACGGCGCACGCTGCCGATGCTGGAACCGATCGTGCTGTCGATGCTGCAATGCGTGGCCGGCGCCTGGCCGGATCCGCACGATTCCGAACGCGCCGGGGTGGCGCTGGCGTACCGTGCCAAGCAACTGATCGGCACCCAGTTCCACACCGCGCTCACCGCCTCGTCGCTGGCCGCGCAACTGCACTGCAATCCGGATTATCTGGGCCGCATCTACCGGCGCAGCTTCGGCACCACGCTGACCGAGGCGATCCACCGCCAGCGCATCGCCTTCGCCGAGAAGCTGTTGCTGATCAACACCTGCGCGGTGGACGACGTGGCGCAGCGCGCCGGCTTCAGCGACAGCGGCTACTTCCGCCGCGTGTTCCGCCAGCGCCTGGGCATGACCCCCAGTGCGTATCGGCGGCTGTACTGCAAGGAGCACATCAATTCGGGGTGAGGGGGCTTGCGGGCGCATGTGCGTCGCCGCTTGCCGCGAACCTGCTTGCGCCGCTGCGCGCTGCAAGGTGTGTGGCAGGGACAGGGCTTGGCTGCCCGCGTTTGCAGGAGCGGCTTCAGCCGCGCCGACATTCATGGGAATGCTTCGTCGCGGCTGCAGCCGCTCCTGCGGCAGGGTGGTGCGGCGGCTGGTGGGCTAGCTCAGCTGCTGGCCGATCTCGCGCGCCATCGCGTTGAGCGGGAGGATCTTCTCCGCGCCGCCGCGCTTGATCGCTTCCTTGGGCATGCCGAACACCACGCTGCTCTGTTCGTCCTGGGCCACGGTGCGTGCGCCGGCCTGGCGCATCTCCAGCAGGCCGACCGCGCCGTCGTCGCCCATGCCGGTCATGATGATGCCCAGCGCGTTGCCGCCGGCGGCGCGCGCGGCGGAGCGGAACAGCACGTCCACCGACGGCCGGTGCCGGTTCACCGGCGGCCCGTCCAGCACTTCGACGAAGTACTGCGCGCCGCTGCGCCGCAGCAGCATGTGCTTGCCGCCCGGCGCGATCAGCGCGCGTCCCGGCACCACGCGGTCGTTGTTGGCCGCTTCCTTCACCGAGATCTGGCACAGCGTGTCCAGGCGCGCGGCGAAGGCGGCGGTGAATTTCTCCGGCATGTGCTGGACGATGACGATGCCGGGGCTGACCCGCGGCAGCGCGGTCAGCACTTCCTCCAGCGCCTGGGTGCCGCCGGTGGAGGTGCCGATCGCCACCACCCGTTCGGTGGTCTGCGACAGCGCACGGCCGCCCTGCGCGGGCAGGATCACGTCGGCGGTGTGCTTGATCTCCGGCTCCGCCGGCGCCACGGCCGGCCGCGCCGACAGGCGCTTGACGTTGGCGCGCGCCGCGCTCTTCACCGTGGCGATCATTTCCTCGGCCGAGTCGGTGAGGAATTGCTTCAGGCCGAGCTTGGGCTTGGTCACCACCGCCACCGCGCCGGCGGCCAGCGCGTCCATGGTCACCCGCGCGCCCTTCTCGGTGAGCGTGGAGCAGATCACCACCGGGGTGGGGCGTTCGCTCATGATCTTGCGCAGGAAGGTGATGCCGTCCATCTTCGGCATCTCCACGTCCAGCACGATCACGTCCGGCCACTGCTGGCGCATCTTGTCCATCGCCAGCAGCGGGTCGGCCGCGGCGGCGATGACCTCGATGCCGGGCGCGTCGTTGAGCACGGCGACCAGCACCTGGCGCACCACCGCCGAATCGTCGATCACCATGGCCTTGATCGTGGTCATGCGGGGTTCCCTCCTGGGACGTCGTGGTTCATGGCTTGCGGTACACCGACGGCGCGATCTGCACCACGTCGCCGTTGACGTCGTTGAGGCTTTCGGAGTGGCCGATGCAGAAGATGCCGCCGCGCTTGAGCGTGCCGAGCACCCGCGCCACCACTTCGCGCTTGGTCTGGCCGTTGAAGTAGATCATCACGTTGCGCAGGAACACCACGTCGAACTGGCCCAGGTTGGGCAGCGTCGCGTTGAGGTTGGCGTGCAGGAAGCGCACATGGTCGCGGATCTTGCGGTCGATCAGCATGCTGCCCTCGTACTCGCCGCGGCCCTTGAGGCAGTAGCGCTTGAGCATGGCCGGCGGCATGTGCTCGATGCGCAGCAGCGGATAATGGCCGGTCCGCGCCTTGGCCAGCACGCGCGTGCTGATGTCGGTGCCGACCACCTCGTAGGGGCGGCCCTGCAGGGTATCGTCCAGCACCATGGCCATGCTGTAGGCCTCCTCGCCGCTGGAACTGGCCGCGCTCCAGCAACGGAACGGCGTACTGCCGGTGTGCGCGGCCGCGATGCTGCGCAGCAGGTCGAAGTGCTTGGGTTCGCGGAAGAAATAGGTTTCGTTGGTAGTCAGCAGGTCGATCGCGGTTTGCACCTCGCCGCTGCCCTCGCGGCTTTCCAGCAGCTTGAGGTACTGGGTGTAGGTCTGCAGCGAATGCGCCTTCAGGCGCTTGCCCAGGCGCCCGCACAGCATGGCCTTCTTGGCCGGCGAGATGGTGATGCCGGCGGCGTCGAAGATGAAGCGCTGGAACCGGCCGAATTCCTGCTCGGTGATGGTGTCGTGGCTGGTCATGGTCATGGCCGGTCGGTCAGTGGGGAGGGGCGGGAGCGGGGACGCTGGCGTTGCCGGTGGGGCCGTGTTCCTGCAGCAGGCGCTGGTGCTCCAGCAGCCAGGCGTGCAGCGCCCCGCCCCCCAGCGGGCGCGCCAGCAGGTAGCCCTGGCCGAAGTCGCAGCCCAGCTCCTGCAGCAGGGTCCAGTCCTCCACCGTTTCGATGCCCTCGGCGACGGTGCTCAGGCCCAGCCGCTGGGCCATGCCCAGCGCCGATTCAAGGACCGTGCGCAGGTTGCGGCTGCGGTGCGCGTCGTGGACGAAGATGCGGTCGATCTTCAATTCGGTGAAGGGGATGCGGGTGAGCTGCTGCAGCGAGGAGAAGCCGGTGCCGTAGTCGTCCAGCGACAGGCCGAAGCCCTGCAGCCGCAGCCGTGCCAGCATGCCCAGTGCGCTGCCGCAGACCAGCGAGCTTTCGGTGATTTCCAGCACCAGGTCCGACGGCGCCAGCCCATGCTGGCGCAGCAGCGCGAGCAGTTCGTCGAGCAGGTTCGGGTCCTGCAGCATGCTCGGCGACAGGTTCAACGCCAGGGTCAGCTGGAACCCGTCCTGTTTCCACGCCGCCAGCCGTGCCATCGCCTGGTCGGCGACGCAGGCGGTGAGCGCGTGGATCAGGCCTTCGCGCTCGGCCACGGCGATGAAGCGGTCCGGCGCGATCGGCCCGGCGCTGGGATGGCGCCAGCGCGCCAGCGCTTCCACGCCGCCGACCCGGCCGCTGCGCATGTCCACCTTGGGCTGATAGGCCACCTCGATCTCGCCGTGTTGCAGTGCCTCGCGCAGCATCGCCGCCATGGTCGCCTCGCCGGGCGCCTCGGCGTCGTCACGTGGCGCCGGTGCGCTCGGCGCGTGGGCGCGCACCGCGGCCGCGAGCTGGGCGGCGCGCAGCGGTTTCTCCAGCCCCGCCAGCACTTGCAGGCCGTTGCTGCGCCCGACCTGCAGCACCGAGTCGATCAGGGCCGCGCCGCGCTGCGAGGCGACCACGATCGGCACGCGCACGCTGCAGCGGGCCAGTGCGTCGAGCAATTGCACGCCGTCCATGCCGGGCATTTCCAGATCCACGATCAACAGCCCCAGCGGCGGCCCCTGGGTCACCCGTGCCAGCGCGGCATGGCCGTCGGCCGCGCCTTCCACCGCCACCGCCCCCATGCGCTGGCACAGGGCCAGCGCATGTTCGCGCTGGACCTGGCTGTCGTCGACCACCAGGACCGTGCCGAAGTGGTGCAGGGCGGCGGTGTCGGGGGACGTGGGCATGCGAAATCCGTTTCGAGGAAAGGGCGGGGCGCTAAGTGGCAACGGCCGCTCAGGCGGCGATGCCTTCTTCCAGGTGGGCGTCGAGCGCGGTCATGCTGGCGAACTCCTGGGGCGCCAGCACCGCATCGGCGGCGAGCAGGATCACGAAGCGCTCGCCGACCTTGCCCATGCCGTGGATGAAATCGCGGCGGATGCCGGTCCCGAAGGCCGGCGGCGGCGCGATGTCGGCGGTGGCGATCTCCAGCACCTCGCTGACCGCATCCACCAGCAGGCCCAGCACCTGGCGTTCCTCGCCGCTGGCCACCTCGATGATGACGATGCAGGTGCGCTTGCTGATCTCGCTGGGCGCGCGGCCGAAGCGTTGCTGCAGGTCAACCACCGGCACCACGGCGCCACGCAGGTTGATCACCCCGCGCAACGCGGGCGGCATCATCGGCACGTCGGTCGGCGTGCGGTACTCGATGATCTCCTTGATGCCGAGGATGCCGACGCCGAACATTTCCTTGCCGAGCAGGAAGGTCAGGAACTGGTCCGTGGCCAGGTCGCCGGCGTCGGAGGGTGAGAGCGAAGCGGGAGCGTTCATGGCCATGTCTCAGAAGGTTTCGAAGTGGGCTTCGTCGAGCGAATCCGCCAGGACCAGCTGGCCGTTGGCGACGCGCGCGATCGGCTTGGGACCGGCCTGCCCGTTGCGGCCGCGCCCGGCGCCGGGACGTCGCGCCGCGGTCCTGGCCGGCGGGGCGCCCTGCACCTTGAAGAAGCTCATCAGCTGCTGCAGCTGTTCGGCCTGCGCGCTCATCTCCTCGGCCGTGGCGGCCAGCTCCTCGGAGTTGGACGCGGCCTGCTGGGTGGTCTGGTTGAGCTGGCCGACCGCGGCATTGATCTGACCGACGCCGGAGGTCTGCTCCTCGGAGGCGGCGGTGATCTCCTGCACCAGGTCGGAGGTGCGCTTGATCGACGGCACCATCTCGTCCAGCAGCTTGCCGGCGTTCTCGGCCAGTTCCACGCTGGAGCTGGCGACGTCGCCGATCTCCTGCGCCGCGATCTGGCTGCGTTCGGCCAGCTTGCGCACTTCCGCGGCGACCACCGCAAAGCCCTTGCCGTGCTCGCCGGCACGCGCGGCCTCGATCGCCGCGTTCAGCGCCAGCAGGTTGGTCTGGTAGGCGATGTCGTCGATGATGCCGATCTTCTGCGCGATCTGCTTCATCGCCTGCACGGTCGCCCGCACCGATTCGCCGCCGTCCAGCGCCTGGCTGGAGGCCTTGCTGGCCATGCCGTCGGTGATCTTGGCGTTTTCGGTGTTCTGCGAGATCGACGCGGTCATCTGCTCCAGCGAGGCGCTGGTCTCTTCGACGCCGGCGGCCTGCTCGCTGGCCGCCTGGCTCAGCGACTGCGCGGTGGCGCTGACCTCTTCCGACGCGCTGGCCAGCGATTCGGCATTGCCGTTGACCTCGCTGACCACCTGCGACAGGCGGGCGATGGTGTCGTTGATGTAGTTCTTCATCTCGGCGTAGGCGCCGTCGTAGTGCTTGTCGATGCTCTGGGTCAGGTCGCCCTCGGCCAGGCCGCCCATCACCCGCACCACGTCCTGGATGCTGCCGCCGGTCGTGGTCGCCAGATCGTTCAGTCCCTGGCCCATCTCACGCTGGAACCCCGCCAGGCCATCCAGCGCGATCCGCTCGGAGAAGTCGCCGCGGTTGGCGGCCGCGACCACACGGCGCTGGCCGTCGATCACCAGCTTCAGCCGCTCGACCATGCTCCGCATCGCATACAGCGCGCTGCCGCTGTCGTTGGCGCGCACCGCCACCTCCAGGTTGAGGTCGCCCTGCGCCACCTTGTTGGCGATCTCGGCCACATAGGCCGGCTCGCCGCCCAGCAGGCGGGTGAGGATGCGCACGATGAAGAACGCCACGATCGCGCCCAGCAGCACCGCCGCCACGATGGTCGCGATGATCAGCGAGCGCGCGGACGCATAGAGTTCGTCGCCGCGGTCGCTGGCGTCCTGGCCGCCCTTGACGTTCAGGTCCACCAGCTTGTCGATCGCGTCGGCGGTGCTGCGGAAGATCTGCCGCTGCTCACCGTTCAGCACGACCGTCGCCTCCTGGGTCTTGCCCTGCGCGGTGAGCGCCAGCAATTGCTTGTGCAATTCGGTGTAGCGATCGAAGTTCTTGGCGAAATCCGCGTACAGCGCCTGCTCCTCGGGCGAGGAGATCAGCGGGACATAGGTCTTCCTGTTGTTCTCGAACGCCTCCAGTGTCTTGAGCATGCGCGTGTCGTAATCCTGCATCTCGGCTGGACTGGTGGCGACGACCCGCTGCAACTCGAGCAGACGCAGCTTGTTGAAGTTCGCGCTCATCTCCTCGACGTTGCGCACGCTGGGCATCCAGTTGGTGGCGAGCTCCGTGGACGAGCCGTTGATCCTGGCCATCTGCATCGTGGCGAAAATGCCGGTCCCCAACAGCAGCAGCAACACCAGGCCGAAGCCGATGCCGATGCGCGTGCCGATCTTCATGTGCTGGAACATCGTGATCCCCCTGGATGTGATGTCGTGAAAGTGGATGTCAGAACGTATCGAAATGGGCTTCGTCCGGCCCCGACACCAGTGCCAGGCCGACCTCGCCGAACCCACGCTTGCGCGCCGGCGCCGCCCTGCGGGACGGACCGGCGGTGACTGCCTTCGGACGCCACGGCGCCACGACCTGGTTGGTACGGAAGAAACTCATCAACTGCTGCAACTGCTCGGCCTGCCCGCTCATTTCCTCGGCCGTGGCGGCCAGCTCCTCGGAGTTGGCCGCGGCCTGCTGGGTGGTCTGGTTGAGCTGGCCGACCGCGGCGTTGATCTGGCCGACGCCGGAGGTCTGCTCCTCGGAGGCGGCGGTGATCTCCTGCACCAGGTCCGAGGTGCGGCGGATCGACGGCACCATCTGCTCCAGCAGCTTGCCGGCGTTCTCGGCCAGCTCCACGCTGGACTCGGCGACCTGGCCGATTTCCTGCGCGGCCACCTGGCTGCGCTCGGCCAGCTTGCGCACCTCCGCGGCCACCACCGCGAAGCCCTTGCCGTGCTCGCCGGCACGCGCGGCCTCGATCGCCGCGTTCAGCGCCAGCAGGTTGGTCTGGTAGGCGATGTCGTCGATGATGCCGATCTTCTGCGCGATCTGCTTCATCGCCGCCACCGTCGAGCGCACCGCATCGCCGCCTTCGTTGGCTTCGCGTGCGGCCTTGGCGGCCATGCCGTCGGTGATCTTGGCGTTTTCGGTGTTCTGCGAGATCGACGCGGTCATCTGCTCCAGCGAGGCGCTGGTCTCTTCGACGCCGGCGGCCTGTTCGCTGGCCGCCTGGCTCAGCGACTGCGCCGTGGCGCTGACCTGCTCGGAGGCGCTGGCCAGGGCGTCGGCGTTGATGTTGACCTCGCCGACCACCTGCGCCAGGCGCGCGACGGTGGCATTGATGCTGTCGCACAGTTCCTTCAGCTGGCCCTGGCACTGCACGTCCGCCAGCCGGGTCAGGTCGCCGGCCTCGATCGCCTTGAGCACGGCGCGGGCTTCGTTCAGCGGGCCGATCACCGTGTCCAGGGTCAGGTTGACGCCGTCGACGATGCGGCGGAAGTCGCCATGGTGCAGGCTGCCGTCGGCACGCACGTCCAGACGGCCGGCCGCGGCGGCGTCGACCAGCAGGCTGGTGTCGCGGATCAGCGCGCGCAGGTTGGAACGCACCTGCTCGATCGTGTCGTTGATGAACGCCTTCTTGCCCGGGAGGGCTTCCAACGGCGCGTCGAAGTTGCCGCGGCCGAATTCGGCGATGCAGGCCATCGCCTTCTTCTTGGTGGCGATGTGGTCGCCGACCATGCGGTTGATGCCGTCGGCCATGCTGCGGAAATCGCCTTCGAAGCGGTGGCTCTCGATCAGTACGTCGATGTCGCCGGCGTCGTGCTGCGCGGACATGTGCTTCATCTGCGCGATCAGCCCCTGCATGTTGCGCCGCACCTGCTCGATGATCTCGTTGATGAAGACCTTCTTGCCCGGCAGCGTCTCCAGCGGCGCATCGAAATTGCCGCGACCGAACTCGGCGACGCAGGCCAACGCCTTCTTCTTGGTGGCGATGTGATCGCCGACCATGCGGTTGACGCCTTCGGCGATGACCTTGAACTCGCCCTCGAAGCGATGGCTGTCGATCACCACGTCGATGTCGCCGGCATCGTGCTCGCGCGACATGCGCACGATCTCGTCGTTGATCTGACGCATGCCGGTCTGCACCTGGCGCAGTGCCAGCAGCACCTCGCAGGCCTGGTCGTTGCGCACCGTCGGCATCACCACCTCGAAGTTGCCGGTGGCGAAGCGCGCCAGGGTGGTGGTGGCGATCCGCAGCGAGCGGGTGATGGCGTGGACGGTAAAAGCCAGTATCGCGGCGGCGAGCACGGTGGTGCCGATGCCCAGCGCCAGGGTCTGCCCGGCGGGCAGGCCGAGGGCGAACCCGCACACGGCGGCGGCCAATGGCAGCACGATGGCGATGGCCGAGCCGCTCCACAGCTTGGAGGACAGCGAAAGGGAGTTGGACATGCCGTGGTACCTGTGCGGGATAGAGAGGCACCGGCCTGCCGGGCCGGTGCGGAGATGGATCAGAACGAGACGAACGCGGCTTCTTCCAGGCGTGCGGCCTGCGCCGTGGCGGCAGGCCCGCCGAAGCTGCGCGCGCGTGGCCCGCGTTGCATCGGCGTCGGCAGCCGCCGCGGCTGCGGGGCCGGTGCCGGGGTGGGCGTGGCGCCGGTGGTGAAGAAGCTCATGAGCGTTTGCAACTGTTCGGCTTGGCTGCTTACTTCTTCGGCCGTGGCGGCCAATTCTTCAGCGTTGGCAGCGGATTGCTGTGTTGTCTGGCTGAGCTGCACCACCGCGGTGTTGATCTGGCCGACGCCGGAGCTCTGCTCTTCGGAGGCGGCGGTGATCTCCTGCACCAGGTCGGAGGTGCGGCGGATCGACGGTTCCATCTCGCCGAGCAGGCGCCCGGCGGTCTCGGCCAGGTTCACGCTGGTGCTGGCGACGTCGCTGATCTCGTGCGCGGCGACCTGGCTGCGCTCGGCCAGCTTGCGTACCTCGGCGGCGACCACCGCGAAGCCCTTGCCGTGCTCGCCGGCGCGCGCGGCCTCGATCGCCGCGTTCAGCGCCAGCAGGTTGGTCTGGTAGGCGATGTCGTCGATGATGCCGATCTTGCGTGCGATCTCCTTCATCGCCGAGACGGTGGCGCGGACCGCCTCGCCGCTTTCGGCGGCCTCGCGCGAGGCCTTGGCGGCCATGCCGTCGGTGATCTTGGCGTTCTCCGCGTTCTGCGCGATGGAGCCGGTCATCTGCTCCAGCGAGGCGCTGGTCTCCTCCACGCCGGCGGCCTGCTCGCTGGCCGCCTGGCTCAGCGACTGCGCGGTGGAGGACAGTTCCTCGGCGGCGCTGGCCAGGGTGACGGCGTTGCCGTTGACCTCGTTGACGATGCTGGTGAGCTTGTCGATGGTGGCGTTGACGTAGCGCTGCATGTCGGCGAAGGCACCCTCGTAGTGGCCCTGCACCTGGCGGCTGAGGTCGCCCTCGGCCATCGCGCCCATCACCTTGATCACGTCGCCGACGCTGCGCAGATTGCCGCGGGTCTGTTCGATGATCTCGTTGATGAAGGCCTTCTTGCCCGGCAACTGCGGCATCGGCGCGTCGAAATTGCCGCGGCCGAACTCGGCGACCACGCCCAGCGCCTGCTTCTTGACCGCGATGTGCGCGGCGACCATGCGGTTGATGGCCTTGCCGATCGCGCAGAATTCCCCGTCCAGATGGGTGCAGTCGATCTGCACGTCGATGTCGCCCTTGTCGTGCTCGTCGGACATGCGCGCGATCTCGCCGATCAGGCGCTTGAAGTTGCCGCGCACCTGCTCGATGGTGTCGTTGATGAAGGCCTTCTTGCCGGGCAGCTGCGGCATGCCAGCGTCGAAGTTGCCGCGGCCGAACTCGGCGACCACGCCCATCGCCTGCTTCTTGACCGCGATGTGGCCGCCGACCATGCGGTTGATGCCGTCGGCCATGCTGCGGAAGTCGCCCTGGAAGTGCGCGCTGTCGATGCTGGCGTCGATCTCGCCGGCATCGTGCTCCTCGGCGACGCGGCGCATTTCGGCGATCAGGCCGAGCATGTTGCGCCGCACCTGCTCGATGGTGTCGTTGATGTAGGCCTTCTTGTCCGGGAACGCGGCCAGCGGCGCGGCGAAGTTGCCGCGGCCGAACTCGCCCACGCAATCGATCGCCTGCTTGCAGACGCCGATGTGGGCGCCGACCAGTTGGTTGATGTCGCCGGCCACGGCCCGATAGGCGCCGCTGGACTGCGCGGCATCCAGCATCACGTCGCAGTCGCCGGCGGCGTGCGCGCGGGTCATGTGCGCGACGTCGGCCTGCAACTGCCGCAGCGGCCGCTGCGCGGCGAGCAGGGCCTGGCCGATCTCGCTGCCGCCGGCGGTCGCGTCCACGCGCTCCAGTTCGCCCAGCGCCAGCGCCTGCAGACCGGTGCGGGCCAGGTCCAGTTCGCGCTGCGCGGCAGCGGACGTTTGCTGCGCCGAACGCACGCTGCCGGCCAGCACCAGGCCGGCGACCAGCGTGGCCACGGCGACCGCAGCCCAGGCGAGGCCGCCGGCCAGCGGCAGCGCCAGCGCCGCGACGGCCGCGGCGGCGGGCAGGGCGACGGCGACGACCGCGGCCGTCGGCAGGGTGGTAAGGGGCATCCGGTTCTGGGACATGACGGCGATTCCTGGTTGATGGCGTGACGTAGGAATGACGGCAGGCGATGCGGCGGTTCAGGCCGCCAGCGATTCGGTGCCGGGTTGCAACTGGCCGATGAGCGACGGCACGTCCAGGATCAGGGCGACCCCCCCGCTGCCGAGGATGCTGGAGCCGCTGATGCCCTTGACCTGGGCGAAGACCTTGGAGAGCGGCTTGATCACGGTCTGCCACTCGCCCAGCAGGGTGTCGACCACCAGGCCGAACCGCTGCGAGCCCTGGCGGATCACCACGATGCTCTCGCGCGCCGGCGGCGCGCCGGCGATGGCGAACAGCGAGCGCAGGCGCACGTAGGGCAGCACGTTGCCGCGCAGGTCGATGTACTCGCTCTGGTAGTTCGGTGCGAACTCCACGCATTCCTCGACCACGTCCAGCGGCACCACGAACACCGACTTGCCGACCCCGACCTGGAAGCCGTTGATGATCGCCAGGGTCAGCGGCAGCCGCACCGAGATGGTGGTGCCGACGTCCTGCTGGCTGCTGATGTCGACGCTGCCGCGCAGCGCGGCGATGTTGCGCTTGACCACGTCCATGCCGACGCCGCGGCCGGACAGGTTGGTGACCTTCTCGGCGGTGGAGAAGCCAGGCTCGAAGATCAGCGCGAACACCTCGCGGTCGGAGAGCTGGCGGCCGGGTTCGATCAGGCCGCGTTCCAATGCCTTGGCCAGGATCCGGTCGCGGTTGAGGCCGCCGCCGTCGTCGCTGATCTGGATGACGATGCTGCCGGAATCGTGGAAGGCGTTGAGGCGTACCGTGCCGCGCACCGGCTTGCCGCGCGCCTGGCGCACCTCGGCCGGTTCGATGCCGTGATCCATGGCGTTGCGCACCAGGTGGGTCAGCGGATCGGCGATCTTCTCCACCACCGACTTGTCCAGTTCGGTGTCCTCGCCATTGACCACCAGCGCGATGTCCTTGCCCAGTTCGCGGGCCACGTCGTGGACCACGCGGTGGAAGCGGCTGAAGGTGCCGCCGATCTTGACCATGCGCAGTTGCAGCGCGCTTTCGCGCACCTCCTCGACCAGGCCGGCGAGGATCGAGGTGGATTCCAGCAATTGCGCATCGCCGGTGCGCTGCGCGTTGGCGCCGGTGCTGGCGACCGCGATGATCAGCTCGCCGACCAGGTCGATCATGCGGTCGAGCTTGTCGGCGTCGACGCGGATCGAGCCGCCTTCGCCGCGCGCGCCGGCGGCCTTGGCGGGGCCGGCATTGGCGGCGGGGGCCGCTGCCGCGGCCGGCGCACTCGGCACGGACGGTGCGGCTGCAGCCGGCGCGGCCTCCGGTGTGGCGGCACTCTCGAAACCGGCGAAGTCGTCGGCGCTGGCCTGACTGCCGGCCTCGGCCACCAGCAGCGGCAGATCCAGGTTGGCGGCGTCGCCGTGCGGGTCCGCCGCCAGCACCAGCAGGTCGCAGTCGTCGCGCACGAATTCGAAGATGTCCTCGATCGCGGCCTGCTGCGCGTCGCTGCGCAGCAGGATGTCGAAGCCCAGGTAGCAGGCCTCCGGATCCAGTTCTGGCAATGCCGGGACGCGCTCGTGACGGGTGCGCACCGCTTCCAGGCTGCCGAGGCTGCGCAGGCAGCGGATCAGGTGCAGCGGCGAGTTGCCGAAGCGCAGCGCATCGGCGAACAACTGCAGCGAGATCCGCCAGTAGCCGGTCTGCGCCGGCGCCGCGGACGTTGCGGCGGCGCTGGCCTTGGCGGCCGGCGCGGCAGCAGGGTGCAGGTAGGTCTGCAGGCGTTCCAGCAGCGGCGCACCCTCGGTGGCCAGCGTGACTTCGTCCGCCTCGGCGCCGGCGGCCGCTTCCACCAGGGTGCGGATGTGGTCGCAGCAGGCCAGCATCAGTTGGATCAGCTCCGAATCCAGCGCGACGGCCTGCTCGCGCACCAGGTCCAGCACGCTCTCCACCACATGGGTGAAGCCGACCAGTTGCGCCAGATCGAACAGGCCGCCGGAGCCCTTGATGGTATGGGCGGCGCGGAAGATCGCGTTGACCGCGTCGGGACCGGCTTCGCCGCGCTCGGCTTCCAGCAGGTTGCGTTCCATGTCCTCGAGCAGGTCGCGGCTCTCGGCGATGAAGGTCTGCAGCAATTGATCCATGTTCATGTCGTGCTGCCGATTAGTGAAGAGTGTCGTCGCCGACGCGCTCGAACGCGTCGCCCAGGCCGAGCAGGTCCAGCGCGTCGCCGACCGCCTTGGTGCAGCCCTCGAGCTGGAATGGCCGTCCCAGCGCGCGCAGCGCGGCCTGGGTGGCCAGCAGCAGTTGCACGCCGGTGGCGTCGATGTCGTTCACCGCCTGCACCTGCAGGCGCAGGCCGCCGGGATGCTCCAGCGCGGGCAGCAGCAGCGGCTTCAGTTCGGCCGCATGGCGGATGGTCATGTCGCCGTCCACGATCAACTGCAGCGGCGGATCCTGTTCGTCGGGGGGCGTCGAGCGCATGGCGGGTCTCCGGCAGTGGCGAGTGGAAAGCCGGCGCGACGCCGTGAAGGGCGTGTGCAGGCCTGGGTACCAGCGATATCGGCGCGGACGGGAAATATTTAGGAATATTTAGCCCGCGTGAAGCATTTGTCTCGCAGGCCGCACGCGAGCCTGAGTGGTTCAGACCGGTGCCAGGACGCGGATCCCATAACCGCGCCGATGCGGTCGGTCCTTACGTCTCTGCATGCGCCGTGCCAGTCGCGGCAACGGGGAAGGCGTCAAAAAGCCGCGCCATCCGTGCGACGTGGCAGCGGTCTTCACGTGAAGACCGCTGCAGGCCAGGGAACACAGCGACGCGAGCGCCCATACGCCACCGAACGTTGTGGCGGTCGGGGCGGGGCAGGGGTGTGGGTCGCGGCAGCCGGCCGCGTGCGGGAGCCGGCGCGGGCGGACGCGCCCGCGGCGTTCAGCGTGGCGACAGCGCGGTCAGCAGGCCGCGCGCGGCGTTGAAGCGGTCGGCCGCTTCCGGCAGCGGCAGCTTGAGCTTCAGCTTGTCCGGGCCATCCATCGCATACAGCTTGGGCTGCTTCTGGATCATCTGGATGATGGTCATCGGATCCACGTTGGGCTTGGCCTCGAATACCAGGCGCCCACCGTTCTCGCCCAGTTCCAGCTTGCGGATGCCCAGCACGTTGGCCTGCAGCTTCAGTTCGGCGATGGCGAACAGGTGCTTCACCGGATCCGGCAGCAGGCCGAAGCGGTCGATCATCTCCACCTGCAGTTCGCGCAGGCCGTCGCTGTCGCGGGCGCTGGAGATGCGCTTGTACAGGGTCAGGCGGGTATGCACGTCGGGCAGGTAGTCGTCGGGGATCAGCGCGGGCACATGCAGTTCCACCTCGGCGCCGCGCGCCTCCTCGCCGGCGTCCAGGTCCGGCAGCTTGCCCTGGCGGATGCTGCGCACAGCGCGTTCCAGCAGTTCGGTGTACAGGCTGAAGCCGACCTCGGCCATCTGCCCGCTCTGGTCCTCGCCCAGCAGTTCGCCGGCGCCGCGGATTTCCAGATCGTGGGTGGCCAGGGTGAAGCCGGCGCCCAGTTCGTCCATCGAGGCGATGGCGTCCAGCCGCTTCTGCGCATCGGGGGTGATGCTGCGCCGGTCCGGCACCAGCAGATAGGCGTAGGCGCGGTGATGCGAGCGGCCGACGCGGCCGCGCAACTGGTGCAGCTGCGCCAGGCCGAAGCGGTCGGCGCGGTTGATGACGATGGTGTTGGCGTTGGGGATGTCGATGCCCGATTCGATGATCGTGGTCGACAGCAGCACGTTGAAGCGCTGCTTCTGGAAATCCAGCATCACCTTTTCCAGCTCGCGCTCGGGCATCTGCCCGTGGGCGATGCCGATGCGCGCCTCCGGCACCAGCTCGCTCAGCTCGCGCTGCATGCGGCCGATGCTCTCCACGTCGTTGTGCAGGAAGTACAGCTGGCCGCCGCGCGCCAGTTCGCGCTGGAAGGCTTCGCGCAACAGTGCGTTGTCCCACTGGGTGACGAAGGTCTGCACCGCCAGCCGGTTCGGCGGCGGGGTGGCGATGATCGACAGGTCGCGCAGGCCGGCCATGGCCATGTTCAAGGTACGCGGGATCGGCGTGGCGGTCAGGGTCAGCAGGTGCACGTTGGCGCGCAGCGCCTTCAGCGCTTCCTTCTGGCGCACGCCGAAGCGTTGCTCCTCGTCGACGATGACCATGCCCAGGTCCTTGAACTTCACGTCCGGCTGCAGCAGGCGATGGGTGCCGACGATCACATCGATGCTGCCGGCGGCGACCTTCTCCAGCTCGGCCTTGATCTCCTTGCTGCTCTTGAAGCGCGACAGCACTTCGACCTTGAGCGGGTAGTCGGCGAAGCGGTCGCGGAAGTTGCGGTAGTGCTGTTCGGCCAGCAGCGTGGTCGGCACCAGCACCGCCACCTGCTTGCCGGCGCTGGCCGCGGCGAAGGCCGCGCGCACCGCGACCTCGGTCTTGCCGAAGCCGACGTCGCCGCAGACCACGCGGTCCATCGGCTGGCTGCTGGCCAGGTCGCGCAAGGTGGCGTCGATCGCGGCCAGCTGGTCGGGGGTTTCCTCGAACGGGAAGCCGGCGGCGAACGGCTCGTACATCGCCCGGTCCACCTGCAGCGCCAGTCCGGCACGGGCCTGCCGGCGCGCCTGGATCTCCAGCAGCTCCGCGGCCACGTCGCGCACCTTCTCGGCGGCCTTGCGCTTGGCCTTGGTCCATTGTTCGCCGCCCAGCGAATGCAGCGGCGCGGTCTCGGCCGAGGCGCCGGAGTAGCGGCTGATCAGGTGCAACTGCGCGACCGGCACGTACAACCGGTCGCCCTTGGCGTATTCGATTTCCAGGAACTCGCCGGGCATGCCGCCGGCATCGAGCACGATCAGCCCGCGGTAGCGGCCGACGCCGTGGTCCTCGTGCACGATCGGCGCGCCCTCGGACAATTCGCCGAGGTCGCGGATGATCGCTTCCGGCTCGCGCCCCACACGCCGGCTGCGCCGCGGCTGGCTGGCACGCTCGGGGAACAACTGGCGCTCGGTCAGCACCGCGATGCGCGGCTCCTCCAGCGCGAAGCCGTCGTCGAGCGGCGCAACCGCGATAGCGAAACGTGCAGCAGAAAGCCCCTCTCCCTCCGGGAGAGGGGTTGGGGTGAGGGTACGACTGCTAGAGTTTTGTGTCTGCGCAGCTTTGGAAGCTGCCACCGAACCCGCCTTCTTCGATGAGGCCCGCGCAGACGCCGCACCCTCATACGGCGCTTCGCGCCACCTTCTCCCGGTGGGAGAAGGAACAAATGCCGCAAAATTCGGCAGCACCTCCGGCTTCAACTCCGCGGCCGCCAACACTTCCAGCAGCGCCTCGCGGCGGCCCGGCGAATCGGCGGCGATCAGCACCCGGCCCGGGTAGTGATCGAGGAAGCTCTTCAGCGCCGCGCCCGGCGCGGCGTCCTTGGCCGCCACCGGCAGCGGCGGCAGCGGCTGGTCGCCCAGCGCCTGTGCCTCGTCGATGCGCGGGTGGTCGGCGGCCCACACGTCGATGCGCGGCAGCCCGTTGAGGCGCTCGCGCAGCGCGTCCGGCGCCTGGTACAGCTCCTCCGGCGCCAGCAGCGGGCGCTCCACGTCGTGGCGGCGCTGCTCGTAGCGGGCCTGGGTCTGCGCCCAGAACGCGTCGGCCGCGGCGCCCACGCCCGGGGCGATCAGCGGCAGCACGTGCTCGCCCAGGTAATCGAACAGGGTGGCGGTGGCCTCGCGTGCGCCGCTGCTGCGGGTGTCCTGGAAGAACAGCGGCAAGTAGTACTCGATGCCCGACGGCGCCAGCCCGGCCTTCAGGTCCTGGTACAGCGCACTGCGCCGGGTGTCGACATCGAAGCGTTCGCGCAGCGCGGTCAATACCCGCTCCACGCTGACGTCGTCCATCGGCACTTCGCGCCCGGGCAGCATGCGCACCGCCTGCACATGGTCCAGCGAGCGCTGCGATTCCGGGTCGAAGGCGCGGATCGAATCGATGTCCTCGTCCAGCAGTTCGATCCGCAGCGGCGCGTCGGTGCCCATCGGGTACACGTCGAGCAGGCCGCCGCGCACGGCGAAGTCGCCCGGGTCCATCACCTGCGGCACGTTGCGGTATCCCGCGCTTTCCAGTCGCCGCTTCTCCGCATCCAGGTCCAGGCGCTGGCCCACGCGCAGGTCGAAACTGCCGCCGACGATGTAGCGCAGCGGCGCCACCCGCTGCATCAGCGTCTGCACCGGTACCACCACGATGCCCTGGGTCAGCGTCGGCAGCCGGTGCAGCGCGGCCAGGCGCTGGCTGACGATGTCCGGGTGCGGACTGAACTGGTCGTAGGGCAGGGTTTCCCAATCCGGGAACGGCACCACCGGCAGGCTCGGATCGTCGCCGAGCAGGCTGTGCAGGTCGGCTTCGAGCTGATGCGCGCTCTGGTTGTCGCGGGCGACCACCAGCAACGGCCCGCGGTGCGCGGACGCGGCGCAGGCGATGTGCCAGGCCAGGGCGGTGGAGGACGCGGGAGCGCGCCAGTGCGCGCGGAGCTGGCCGGACTTGGGCAGCGGCGGAACGGGGAAGGGAAGGGGCGGCATGGACCAACTAGTTTAGCAAGGTCGGGACCCGGGGCCCGGGACCGGGGACACGTAAGAGCAGGAGCTGAAGCTGCCTGCGGAGCTCTGGCTTTTCCGGGTCCCGGGTCCCGAGTTTTCAGCTACCCAGTTCCAGCACCACCCGCACCAGGTCCGGATTGTCCGGATGCGGCATGCGCTGGAAGCCCAGCGACTCGGCCAACTGCAGCATCGGCACGTTGCGTTCGAGCACATCGCCGTAGAGCCGGTCCAGATACTTGCGGCGTGCCCACTTGACCAGCTTGCGCATCAATTGCCGGCCCAGGCCCTGGCCGGAAACGAAACTGCTGACCAGGATCGCGTACTGCGCCTCGCGGGTGCCCGGGTTGATCGCGGCGCGCGCCACCGCACCGACCACGGCTTCGCCCGGCGGCAGCGGCTCGGCCGCGACCAGGATCAGTTCCGACTTCGGATTGGGATGGGTGAGGCGTTGCGCCATGTCCTCGGTCAGTTCCTGCGTCGAATGCAGGAAGCGCTCGCGGATCTCGGTCGGCCCGAGCAGGCCGAAGGCACCTTGCAGCGGCGCGCTGTCCTCCGGCCGGATCGGACGGATCAGCAGTTCGCGCCCACTGGGCAGGGTGAAGGTTTCATGCCACGGAGGCATGCGGTTGCGGGTAGCCATGGCCGTATGATCCTCGACGAAGCCTGGATTCTCGCATTACCAAAACCTTACGCCCGTGAACGCAGCGTCCTGCCGATATGCCGTTCGGGTGGTCTTGCTAGAGTGGCGCTTCGTTCAAGGGAATGCGCGACGATGAAGACATCGCATGCCGTGGCCGTCTCCGCGGCGATCGGGCTGGGCCTGGCCACGCTGCTGGTGGGGCTGCTGGTGGGCGGTGGCAGGTGGCTGCTGCGCGTGCAGCACCACGACACGCCGACCGCCACCACCGCCGCTCCAGTCGCCGATGCGGAGCAACTGGCGACACAGGCATTGGCCCCGTACCAGGCGCGGCTGCAGGCCACGCGCCGGCCGGTGGTGCAACTGCAACTGCGGCCGATGGCGCAGGACGATCGCCTGGCCAGCAAGGTCGGAGGGCGCCCCTACTGGACCGATGACAAGCCGTATCCGCACGCGGCCGACGGCCAGCCGCTGGCGCTGCTGGCACAGATCGATCTGGCGCGGATGCCGCCGCTGCCCGGCTACCCGCGCCAGGGCATGCTGCAGTTCTTCATCGGCGGCGACGATTTCTATGGTGCCAACTTCGGTGGTGCGCGCAGCGACCTGGCCGCGCTGAGCGAACAACGCAATTTCCGCGTGGTGTACTGGCCGCAGCCGAAGGCGTCGGCGCGGCAGGCCGAGGTGCCGGTGCCGGCGGCCGACACGTTGCCGTTCGATCCGGCGCGGCCGCGGGCGATGCGGTTCGACGCCGGCGAGGAAACCATCGGCAGCAGCGATGTGCGCTTCGAGCAGGTGCTGGGCAAGCCGCTGGAGGAGGTGGCCGCCGCCTACGCCAAGCGCCAGGCGGTGTCGCAGGATGCGGTGGACGACGCGCTGTTCGATGCGCTGAGCCGTGGCGGCAACAAGCTCGGCGGCTACCCGGAGTTCACCCAGCAAGACCCGCGTACCCTGCAGGACAAGCAGGTCCTGCTGCTGCAGTTGGACAGCGACGAGGAGATGATGTGGGGCGACAGCGGCGTCGCCAATTTCTTCATCGATCCGGACGACCTGCGGCGCGGCGATTTCAGCCGCATCGCCTACAACTGGGATTGCTTCTGAGCGCGCGTGTGCGCCGCCCCGCGTACCTTACGCTTCGCGCTTGAGCCATTCCAGGCGCGTGCTGGCACCGGCTTCGCCCAGGTGCGCCTTCAGCGGCGGCAGCGCCTGCGCCAGCGCCTGCTCGAACTGCCAGGGCGGATTGAGCAGCAACATGCCGCTGCCGTTGAGCCGCAGCGGCGAATCGTCCGGGCGCACCTGCAGTTCGGCGACCAGCGCCGACGCCGCCGGCAACGCCGCGGCCTTGCGGAAGAACGGCTGCAGGCTGCGCCGCTGCTTGATCGGGTACCACACCGCGCACACCGCCTGTGGCCAGCGGCTCAGCGTTTCGCGCAGCGCGGCCACGATCAGCGGGTACTCGGCGTCCTGCGCCTCGTAGGGCGGATCGATCAGCACCAGCCCGCGGCCGATCCGGTTGGCCCCGGACTTGGGCGGCAGGAACGCCTTGATCGCCGCATAGCCATCGCCGGCATGCACCTGCACGCGGCGGTCGTGGGCGAACAACGTCTTGAGTTCGGCGGCTTCCTCGGTCTGCAGCTCGCAGGCGGCCAGCCGGTCCTGCGCGCGCAGCGCCTGCGCCACCAGCAGCGGCGAGCCAGGGTAGGCGACCAGGGCACCGACCGGATTGTCGGCCTGCACCGCGCGCAGGTAGCGCTCCACCACGTCGGGCAGGGTCGGCTGGCCCATCAACCGCAGCACGCCAGCGGCGGCCTCGCCGGTCTTGCGCGCCTCGTTGGCCGCGAACAGATAGCGGCCGCGCCCGGCGTGGGTATCGAGCACGAAGAACGGGTTGTCCTTGCGCTTGAACGCATCGAGCAGCGCCAGCAGCACGATGTGCTTGAGGACATCGGCATGGTTGCCGGCGTGGAAGGCGTGGCGGTAATTCATCCGCGCAGTGTACGGGGCGTCACGCCGGCCGGCCACGCCTGCCGTGGTGCCGGGCAGGGCGGGTCCGCGGCCGCGGTACACTAGCCGGGCGACCGCTGGCGGCCGCACGGCGCCTACCGGGCATGAGGCCGAAAGGTGTGGACGATGGGCCTGTGCATCCGGGCGCAGGCGTCGTCGGAGCGTTCGGGTGCGCAGTGCCGATACCGCGTGGGCGGCCGGCGGGTGCCACGGTTCGCATGCTCATGTCTTCTCCCCTGTTGCTCGGTGTCCTGGCGTTGGCGCTGCCGTTCGCCGCCTGCGGCGCCTCCCGTGCCGAAGCCGCGCCCCCGGGCGCAGCGCAAGCTGCGGCGTTCGATGCGCTGATCGAGGATGTCGGTGCGCACGGCAAGGACATGGCCGCCGACGAGCAGGCCTACCGCGTCGCGCATGCGCGCCTGCAGGCGCTGCTGCCCGCCGGCGACCCGGTGCGGCGGGCGCGCCTGGACGCCTTCGACTGCCAGCATTTTCCGCAGGGCCCGGCCGCGGCGGTGGAGCAGGCGCGGCGCGGCGAGCGCGGCGCGATCGCGCGCACCCATGTGCAGGTACGCCTGGAGTACCTGCTGTGCGAGACCTATGCGCTCTACAACGACGGCCAGCGCCCGGCCTATCTGCGGCCCGCCACCACGATCCTGGCGCTGACCGGTGCGCAGCGGTTCCCGCGCCTGCGCGCGGCGGCCCTGCGCATGCGCGCCTTCGCCGAGCGCGATGCCGGCCATTACGCACAGTCGCTGCGTACCTTGCAGGAACTCCGCCGGCTCGACGAACAGCGCGATGGCGGCTGGGTCGCACTGCTGACCCTGATCGGCATCGCCGACGCCTACCTGGACATGGGCCTGCCGGACCTGTCGCAGCAGGTCGTCGCCGAGGTCCTGCAGCGGGCCAGGCAGGGCGATGGAGGCTACATGCAGGCGCTGGCGGTGGAGCGCGAAGGCGCCATCGCCGAGCAACGCGGCGATCTGCCGGCGGCGCTGGCCGCCTACCTGCGCGCGGCCGAGCTGCATGGCCGGCATCCGCTGGAGGGGTCGCAGGCGTCGCTGTTGCTGCGCGCGGCCCGGGTCAACGCGTTGCTGGGCAACCTGCCGCAGGCGCGGGCGCAGCGGCAGCAGGCCGAGGCGCAACTGGTCGCGATGGGCGCCACGCGGCTGATGCGCGCGCGCCGCGATTACGTCGATGCGCTGATCGCCGAGCGCAGTGGCGATGCGCGGGCCGCGCTGGCGCTGGCCGAACAGGCCGAGCAGGGCTACCGCGCCAACGGCGACCTGCGCAGCCTCAGCGACGTGCTGGACCTCAAGGCCACCGCCTTGCGCGCGCTGGCCGCCTGGCGCCAGGCACTGGATGCGCGCGAGGCGCAGATGCGCGTGCAGCAGGAACTGGATACGCGCATGCAGCGCGAGCAATCGCAGTTCCTGATCGCCGAATCGGAAAGCCGCGAGCGCGACCTGGCGGCGCTGCAACTGGCGCAGAAGGCGGAAACCCAGCGTAACCGGCTGCAGGCGATGGAGCGCGAGGCGACCCTGCGGCGCGCGTTGCTGGGCGCGGCGCTGCTGTTGCTGGCGGTGCTCGTCGGGGTGTTGTTCCTGACCCTCGGGCGCCTGCGCGGCGCCCGCCGCGAAGTGCGGATCGACAGCCTTACCGGCGTCGCCTCGCGGCGCCAGGTCCTGGGCGAACTGGACACCGCGCTGGCGGCGTTGCCGCGCGGCGGGCGCATGCCGCTGTCGGTGCTGGCGCTGGACGTGGACCACTTCAAGCGGATCAACGATGAGCACGGCCATGCGGCGGGCGACCAGGTGCTGCGGCTGGTCGCCACGACCCTGCGGCAGAGCCTGCGCAGGAACGACAGCTTCGGCCGGACCGGCGGCGAGGAATTCCTGGCGCTGCTGCCCGGCGCCGCCTGCGCCGAGGCACGGGAGCTGGCCGGGCTGCTGCGCGAGGTGCTGGAGCGGCAGTCGTTCGACGCGGTCGTGCCGGGCCTGCGCCTGACCGTCAGCATCGGCATCGCCGAGGCCGGCGCCGGCGAGAGCAGCCAGGCGCTGCTGGCGCGCGCCGATGCCGCGCTGTACCGGGCCAAGCACGGCGGCCGCAACCGGGTGGAACTGGCATTGCCGCCGGGCGCGGCCAACGCGCGCGGCGGCAGCGACAGCTGACGCGCCGCAGGTGCGCGTCGGGTTCCGTGCCGATCCACGAGCGGTGCCTCGGAATGGCCGCACGGACTGCCGCGGCGCCCGCGCGACGGCTATGCTGCGCGCCATGTCCACACCTGCCGCTGCCTGTGTCCTCGTGGTCGAGGACGAATCCGCCATCGCCGATACCGTGCTGTACGCGCTGCGCAGCGAGGGCTACCAGGTGCGCCACTGCCAGCTCGGGCGCGAGGCCCTGGCGCAGTTGCGCGAGGGCGGCATCGACGTGGTGGTGCTGGACGTCGGCCTGCCGGATCTGAGCGGGTTCGAGGTGTGCCGCACGCTGCGCGGTTTCAGCCAGGTGCCGGTGCTGTTCCTGACCGCGCGCAACGAGGAGATCGATCGCGTGCTTGGCCTGGAACTGGGCGCCGACGACTACGTGGCCAAGCCGTTCTCGCCGCGCGAACTGGTCGCGCGGGTGCGGGCGCGGCTGCGGCGCCCCGCGGCGGTCGTCGGCGATGCCGAGGCCGGCTGGCAGCAGCACGGCGATTTCGCCATCGACCGCGACGGCCGCCGCATCCGCTGGCGCGGTGCGGTGCTGGACCTGACCCGCTACGAGTACGCGTTGCTGGCAGCGCTGCTGCAGCGGCCCGGCGCCATCCTCAGTCGCGCGCAACTGATGGACCGCGGCTGGGACAGCAGCGCCGACAGCGCCGACCGCACCGTCGACACTCATATCAAGACCCTGCGCGCCAAGCTGCGCGCGGCCGGCGCCACCGACGATCCGATCCGCACCCACCGCGGCCTCGGCTACGCGCTGGAGGCCTGAGGTGCGGCTGGGGCTGAAGCTGTTCCTGGGCTTCTTCCTGATCGTCGGCGTGGCCGCCTTCTTCGTGATGCGGGTGTTCGTCAACGAGGTCAAGCCGGGCGTGCGCCAGGCGATGGAATCGACCCTGGTGGACGCGGCCAACGTGCTGGCGCAGATGGCCGCGCAGGATCTCAAGGACGGGCGCATCGCCAGCGGCCGTTTCGCCCGCGACCTGGCCGCGGCGCAGCGGCGCGATCCGCGCGCGATGGTGTGGCGTTTCCCCAAGCACAGCGTCGACTACCGCGTCACCCTCACCGATGCGGCGGGCATCGTGGTGTTCGATTCGCGCGGACAGGACATCGGCCGCGACAACTCGCGCTGGAACGACGTGTACCGCACCCTGCGCGGCGAGTACGGCGCCCGCTCCAGCCCCGAGGCCGACGGCGACCCCAACCACACGGTGATGCACGTGGCCGCGCCGGTCTACGATCCGGCCGACCCGCAGCGGCTGATCGGCGTGCTGACCCTGTCCCAGCCCAACCGCAGCATCGAGCCGTTCATCGTCGCCAGCCAGCGCAGCATCCTGCTGCGCGGCGCCTGGCTGATCGGCATCTCGGCGCTGATCGGGATCCTGATGACCTGGGGCCTGCTGCGCGGCATCGGCCGGCTCAACCGCTATGCGCAGGCGGTCAGTGCCGGTGCGCCGGTGCCGCCGCCGCCGCCGCGCCGCGACGAGATCGGCGATCTCGGCCGTGCGCTGGAGACGATGCGCCGCAAGCTGGAGGGCAAGCAGTACGTCGAGCAGTACGTGCAGTCGCTGACCCACGAGATGAAGAGCCCGCTGGCCGCGATCCGCGGCGCGGCGGAACTGCTGCAGGAGCCGCTGCCGGAACCGGAGCGGCAGCGCTTCGTGCGCAACATCGCCGAGCAGCAGCAGCGTCTCACCGAGACCATCGACAAGCTGCTGGCGCTGGCCGAGGTGGAACAGCACGGCTGGCTGCAGCGGCGCGAACCGGTGGCGCTGGCGCCGCTGTGCGCGGACCTGGCCGAAGCGCTGGCGCCGCAACTGCAGGCGCGCGGCCTGCAGCTGCAGGTGCAGGCGCCGGATCCGACCCTGGTGGTGTCGGGCGATCCCTACCTGCTGCGCCAGGCGCTGCACAACCTGCTCGACAACGCCATCGCCTTTTCGCCGGAGGGCGCGGTCATCGTGCTGCGTGCCGAACGCGGCGCCGACGCGCGCGTGCTGCTGACGGTGGAGGACGCTGGCCCGGGCGTTCCCGACTACGCGCTGGAGCGGGTGTTCGAGCGCTTCTACTCGCTGGCGCGCCCGGCCACCGGCCAGCGCAGCTCCGGCCTCGGCCTGCCGTTCGTGCGCGAGGTGGCGCGCCTGCACGGCGGCGACGCCAGCCTGCGCAACCGCGACGGCGGCGGCGCGGTGGCCTGCCTGGCGTTGCCGCTGGCCTGAGCCGTAGAGCGCTCGTGTAGGAGCGGCTTCAGCCGCGACCATGCGCTCCCGGTAGAGCCCTTCGCGGCTGAAGCCGCTCCTTGTATCTGGACATGTCGCCCCTAAACAGGCGTCATGTCTTCCGACTGATCATCGGAGGAGGTGTGGGAGGTCCAGTCGCTCCTAAAGCTTCGAGCTTGCATCGTAGATCGGCTCCGCCCTCCACATGCTGGCCCTTGTGTGTCCGAACGGTATCCAGAGTCCGCCCCCGGGCGTGAACTCGCATCGACAAGGCAGGACCGGGCCCAGCGCCGATCATGACCCTGACACGATGGAGGAATCGCCTATGTCTCCCGTCATCGGCATCGACGTCGCCAAACGCAGTTTCGATGTGGCCATCGAGCTGACCAATGGCAAGCACCGTACCAAGGCCAAGTTGTCCAACGATGCCAAGGGCTTCCAGGCCCTGCAGGCATGGCTGCAGACGCATGCCCAGCCCGATAGCTGGATCGCCATGGAGGCCACCGGCACCTACCACCAGGCGCTGGCCGAGTTCCTCCACGCACGCGGCTATCGGGTGTGCGTGCTCAACCCCGCGCAGACGGCCGCCTACGCACGCAGCCAACTCAACCGGGTCAAGACCGATCGCAGCGATGCCAAGCTGATCGCCAGTTATGCCCTGCGTCACCGCGAGCAGTTACGCCGTTGGTCCCCTGATCCACCGGCGCTCAAGCAGCTCAAAGCGCTGGTACGCCGGCGCCAGGATCTGCAACAGATGCTGCAGATGGAGCGCAACCGGCTGGACGTCGCTCCGGCCCAGGTGAAGGACTCGATCCAGGTCCATCTGGCCGATCTGCAACACCACATCGCCCAGATCGAGCAGGCCATCGATGACCATATCGACCAGGATCCGACCTTGCGTGGGCAGCGCGAGCTGCTGGTGAGCATCCAGGGCATTGCCGACACCAGCGCAGCCTTGATGCTGGCCGAGCTTGGCGATGTGAGGCGCTTCGCCGATGCCTCGGCGGTGACCGCCTTCGCGGGACTGAATCCGTGCCTGCAGGAGTCGGGCGAGCGCAAAGGCCACGTCTGCATCTCGCGCACCGGCTCGCCCCGCTTGCGCGCGGGCCTGTTCATGCCGGCCCTGGTGGCCATGACCCACAACCCGATCATCCGGGCGCTGAAACAGCGGCTGAGCGAACGTGGCAAAACCGGCAAGCAGATCGTGTGCGCCGCCATGCGCAAGCTCCTGCACCTGGCCTACGGCGTTCTCAAATCGGGCACGGCGTTCGATCCGAAAAGGGGCCTTGCCTGCTAAGGGGGAAGACGGTATCTACAGTAAGGCACGCCGCGTCGACAGGATGCCGGCCACCAATCCCGATTCCCCAATCCCGGCTCCTTCCACTTCACACTGACTTCAAATTCGCCTCAAACCCCGCCCACGCAGCGGCCGCATCCTGGCGCCCTCCCAAGACGCGAGGCGACCATGAAGTCCCTGAAACTGCTCCTGCGATTCGCCACCATCGGCGGATTGATCCTGTTGTTGCTGATCCCGCTGCTGATGATTCGCGGCACCGTGCAGGACCGCCAGCATTACCGCGACGAAGCGGTGGAGCGGGTGTCGCAGAGCAAGGCCGGCGAACAGCGCCTGCTCGGCCCGCTGCGGGTAATCCCATGGACCCAGGAGCGTGAGGTCGCCGTCCTCGACGCCGACGGCAAGCGCGTGACCAAACGCGAGACCGAGACCGGCTACGTGCTGCAGGCGCCGCGGCGGCTGCAGGTCGAAGGCGAACTGAAGCCCGCGCAGCGCCACATCGGCCTGTTCAAGGTGCAGGTGTACAGCTGGCATGCGCGGCTCAAGGCCGAGTTCGACGATCTCGACTATGCCGCTGTCGATCGCCGCCAGTACGGCACGCCGTATCTGGCGATCGGCCTGCAGGACGTGCGCGGCCTGGTCGGCACGCCCAACCTGCGCGCCGACGGCCGCGCGCTGCCGCTGCAGCCGGGCTCGGAAGGGCTGGCCAACATCTCCAAGGGCGTGCACGCGGTGCTGCCGGCATTGCGCGATACGCAGCAGGGCCGGCTGACCGACCTGCACGACGTGCAGATGGAATTCGTGCTCGACGGCACCCAGGCACTTTCGATCGTGCCGGTGGGCGACGACAACCAGATCGCGCTGAACTCGCCGTGGCCGCATCCGTTGTTCGGCGGCCGCTTCCTGCCCAACGAGCGCCGCATCACCGCGCAGGGGTTCCAGGCGAGCTGGGCGCTGTCGTCGCTGGCGACCGGCGCGCAGGCGCAGCTGGCCTCCGGCGGACAGGATCTCGACGCCTTGCGCGTGGACCTGGTCGACCCGGTGGACGTGTATACCCAGGCCGAGCGCGCCAGCAAGTACGGCCTGCTGTTCGTGGTGCTGACCTTCGTCGCCTTCGGCCTGTTCGAGCTGATCAAGCGCCTGCCGATCCATCCGCTGCAGTACCTGCTGGTGGGCCTGGCGCTGGCGATCTTCTTCCTGCTGCTGCTCAGCCTGTCCGAGCACATCCCGTTCTGGCAGGCCTATCTGGTCTCGGCGGTGGCCTGCATCGGATTGCAGTTCTTCTACCTGTCCGGGGTCTTGCGCAGCCGCCTGCGCGCGGCCGGCTTCGCCAGCATGCTCACCGTGCTGTACGGCGCGCTGTACGGCCTGCTGGCCTCGGAAGACAACGCCTTGCTGATGGGCTCGCTGCTGCTGTTCGGCATCCTCGGCGCGATCATGTGGATCACCCGCCGGATCGACTGGTACGAACTCGGCGCGTCGCTGCGCTGAGCCGTCGGGGGAGAACCGGACATGGTCGCGCATCGTCATCGGCATCTGCATCGGCGTCTGCAGGCACTGCTGCCGCCCGCCCTGGAGACCCATGGCCTGCATCCCGGCAACCTGCCGGGGGCGCTGGCGCGCAGCGCGCAGGCCGCGCTGGTCACCGCCGCCGATCGCGGCGGGGCCCTGTGGCTGCGTTTGAGCGAACGCAGCCGCGCGGCCCTGGCCGGCGACGCGGTGGCGTTCCTGGCCGGCGCGCTGCAGGCGCGTGCGGCCTTGCCGGGCGATGCCGCGCCGTGGCGCTACTGCCCCTGGCGCGCGGTGCGCCGGGATCCTGCCTGGGCGATGGACGTGGAGCGGTGCGGGGACACGCCTGCGCCGGGGTTCGTGACCTGGGAAGCGGAAGGCCGCGCGCGCTTGCTGGTGCTGCCGGCACAGGCTGCGCTGCTGTGCCGCTGGTGGCGCTGAGGCAGGGCAGCCGCATCGATCGCCGCCACGGCGGGCGGATCGGTCGGATGGTCATCGGCCATTGACGGCAGAAACACCGACGGTGGCGGGACGGATGCCGCCACGGGTCACGGGACGGGCAGGGACGCCCACGCAGGGAGGCGGCAAGGGCGCACACGCCAAGGCGCCGCAAGCAGGGCAAGGAAGCGCTTGCGTCACAGGACGGGCAGGACGCCCGCGCAAGGACGCGGCAAGGAGGTACATGCAAGGGCATCGCCAGGCAGGCAGCGCCAGGGAAACGCTTGCGGTAGAGTGCACGGATGCACTCTCCGCTCTCCATTCAGCGCCTGCGCGGCGCCGGGATCGTGCCGTTCCTGGACGCGGTCGCGCAGCTGCGCATCGTGGTGTTCCGCGACTGGCCCTACCTCTACGACGGCGACCTCGGCTACGAACGCGAGTACCTGGCCGCCTATGCGGCGTCGCCCGACAGCGTGTTCGTGCTGGCGCGCGACGGCGAGCAGGTGGTCGGGGCCTCCACCGGGCTGCCGCTGGTCGACGACACCGAGGCGTTCGCCGCGGCCTTCGCCGGCAGCGGCATCGACCCGGCCGAGGTGTTCTATTTCGGCGAGTCGGTGCTGTTGCCGCAGTACCGCGGGCGCGGCGCCGGCCATGCCTTCTTCGACGAGCGCGAGGCGCATGCGCGCGCGCTCGGTCGCTTCCGCCTGACCGCGTTCTGTTCGGTGGAGCGGGCGCCCGACGACCCGCGGCGGCCGCCGGAGTACCGCGGCAACGACGTGTTCTGGCGCAAGCGCGGCTACCTGCCACAGCCGGCGTTGCGCATGCATCTGCCGTGGAACGAGGTCGACCGCGGCGAGACGCCGCATACCCTGGGTTTCTGGACCCGCGCGCTGGAGCCTGCCGCATGAAAGTCGCCGTCGCCAAGTATCCGATCGGCGCGCCCGCCGATTTCGCCGCCTTCGCCGACAAGCAGGCCGCGCTGCTGGGCGAGGCCGCGCAGGCCGGCGCGCAGCTGGCGGTGCTGCCGGAGTACCTCTCGCTAGAACTGGCCGCGACCTTCGGCGCCGAGGTGTCGGCGCGGCTGCCGGCCTCGCTGGCGGCGATCCAGGCACTGCATGCGCCGTACCTGGCCTTGTTCGCCGACCTGGCACGGCGCCATCGCCTGCACGTGGTCGCCGGCAGCTTCCTGCTCGACATGGGCCAGGGGCGCTACCGCAACCGCGCCTACTGGTTCACCCCCGACGGTGGCCACGGCTGGCAGGACAAACTGCAACTGACCGGCTTCGAAAAAGCCACCGGCCTGATCGACGGCGGCGAGGCGCTGAAGGTGTTCGAGGCCGAGGGCGTGCGCGCCGGCGTGGCGGTCTGCTACGACAGCGAGTTCCCGCTGCCGGTTCGCGCCCAGTACGAGGCCGGGGCGCGGCTGCTGGTGGTGCCCAGTTGCACCGACACCGAGGCCGGCGCCACCCGCGTGCGCGTGGGCTGCCTGGCGCGGGCGCTGGAGAACCGCATCTTCGTCGCTCAGTCGGTGACCGCCGGCGTCGCCGAGTGGAGCCCGGCGCTGGACGTGAACACCGGCGAGGCCACGCTGTACGCGCCGATGGACGCCGGCTTCCCTGCCGACGGCATCGTCGCGCAGACCCGCGGCGAGCAGGTCTGGGCGATCGCCGAACTGGACTTCGCCGCGTTCGAGGCCAGCCGCGCCAACGCGCAAGTGGCCAACGACCGCGACTGGCGTGGGCAACTGGCACCGGCCGTGCTACGCGCGGAGCTGAGCCGCTTCGCATAGGAGCGTTTCCCGCAACGTGCCGCGCCTCGGCGTGCCATGCCCTGTTCCCGGGGCGAGACGCTGCTTTACCAATCCCGAATCACCAATCCCCAATCCCGCGGCGCCAGCAGGCGCCGCCCCGGCAAGGTAAAATCGCCCGATTCCCGTCGTTTCGAGCGTTCCATGGCCTGCCGCACCCGTTTCGCCCCCAGTCCCACCGGTTACCTGCACATCGGCGGCGCGCGCACCGCGCTGTACTGCTGGCTGGAGGCGCGCCACCGCGGCGGCGAATTCGTGCTGCGGATCGAGGACACCGATCGCGAGCGCAGCACCCAGGCGGCGATCGACGCGATCCTGGAGGCGATGGAGTGGCTGGGCCTGGATTACGACGAAGGCCCGATCTACCAGACCCGGCGCCTGGACCGCTACCGCGAGGTCGCCGAGCAGTTGCTGGCGCAGGGCCAGGCCTACTACGCCTACGAGACCCGCGAGGAACTGGACGCCATGCGCGAAGCGGCGATGGCGCGGCAGGAAAAGCCGCGCTACAACGGCGCCGCGCGCGAGCTGAACCTGCCGTACCGCGACGATCCCAACCGGGTGATCCGCTTCAAGAACCCGACCGAGGGCGTGGTGGCGTTCGACGACCTGATCAAGGGCCGCATCGAGATCGCCAACAGCGAACTGGACGACATGGTGATCTTCCGTCCCGACGGCTACCCCACCTACAACTTCGCGGTGGTGGTGGACGACTGGGACATGGGCATCACCGAGGTGATCCGCGGCGACGACCACATCAACAACACCCCGCGGCAGATCAACATCTACCAGGCGCTGGGCGCGCCGGTGCCGAAGTTCGCGCACATGCCGATGATCCTGGACGAGCAGGGCGCCAAGCTGTCCAAGCGCACCGGCGCGGCCGACGTGATGCAGTACAAGGACGCCGGCTACCTGCCGCACGCGCTGATCAACTACCTGGCGCGGCTGGGCTGGTCGCACGGCGACCAGGAACTGTTCGGGCGCCAGGAGCTGATCGACCTGTTCGACGTCAAGGACGTCAATTCCAAGGCCGCACGCCTGGACATGGCCAAGCTCGGCTGGGTCAACCAGCACTACCTCAAGAGCGACGACCCGGCGACGATCGCGCCGCAGCTGGAATTCCAGTTGCGCAAGCTCGGCATCGACCCGGCCGCCGGCCCGGCTGCGGCCGAGGTGGTGGTGGCGCTGCGCGAGCGCGTGCAGACGCTCAAGGAAATGGCCGAGAAGGCCGAGGTCTGGTATCGCCCGCTGACCCGCTACGACGACGCGGCGGTGGCCAAGCATTTCAAGCCGGGCGCCGAACTGGCGCTGGGCAAGGCCCGCGAACTGCTGGCCGCACTGCCGCAGTGGAATCTGGATGGTGTCGCCGCCGCGCTGCACGATACCGCCGCCGCCCTGGAGATCGGCATGGGCAAGGTGGCGCAGCCGCTGCGCGTGGCCATCACCGGCACCCAGGTCAGCCCGGACATCTCGCAGACCGTGTACCTGGCCGGTCGCGAGGAGGCCTTGAAACGCATCGACGCCGCGCTCATCAAGATCCCAGCGGGAAGCTGATTCCCGGGAGACCGCCATGTCCAGCAAGAAGACCGCCTGTACCGAGCCGCACCACCACGTCCACGACGCTGCCGACTTCGTCAAGGTGGTGGAGCGGGTGAGCCGCGAGCGCGGTCTGCGCCTGACCCCGATCCGCGCCAACGTGCTGCGGCTGATCGCCGAGGCCGGGCGCCCGGTCAAGGCCTACGACCTGCTGGAATGGGTGCGCGAAGGCAAGGGCGTGGGCGCCGACGCGCCGCCCACGGTGTACCGCGCGCTGGATTTCCTGATGGCCAACGGCTTCGTGCACAAGCTCGAATCGGTCAACGCCTTCGTCGCCTGCCACCACCCGAGCAGCGCCCAGCACTCGGTGCCGTTCCTGATCTGCGACCGCTGCCACAGCGCGGTGGAGCTGGAGGACCGCGACGTGGTCAGCCAACTGGAGCAGCGCGCCAAGGCCCTGGGGTTCCAGCCGCAGGCGCAGACCCTGGAAGTGCACGGTCTTTGCGCTAAGTGCGCGGGCTGAGCCTGGCGCGCTTTGCTGGGCGTTGCGTAGTGACCAGGCAGGGCGTTCGATCGATCTGAGCCTGGCTGACGCACGCGTTGCAGCCCCAAAGTTGCGCCGCCGCGGGTAGGGCGTTCCGTCCCTCGCGTGCTCTTGGCAAGCCCGGTTGCGGCCTTTTCGTGTCTCGCAGTGCCGCACGCCGATCGCGTGAGGTGCTCCGGCGATCGCTCAATCCTGCGCCGCGGCGCGTCCACCCTCGCGCACCTGCTCCCAGTCCAGGCCGAACCGCGCCAGGTACTTGCGCAGGCGGTCGGCGTCGTTGGTGCTGGCGCGTTGCGTGCGGGACACGGCGAACAGTTCGCGTCCGGCCTGCGACAGCGACTTGGCGGTCGCGCAGACCCGCGCCACGTCTTCCAGTTGCACGCGGTCGAAACGGTCCAGTTGCGCCGCCGCATTGCCGAGCAGGGCGTCCAGCGGCGAGGGCGGGGTGCCGTCGCGCCATTGCCGGCGCAGGCGCGCGATTTCCTCCTCCACCAGTTCGAGTTGGATGCGCCCGGCATTGGCCAGCGTCGCCAGGCGCATCACCGAGGCGCTGAGGTCGCGGAAGTTGCCGGACCAGCGCGCCTCCGCGCCGGTGGCGAAGGCGAGGTAGCGGCTGCGCGCCTCGCGATTGAAGGTCACCCGCTGGTGTTGCTCGCGCGACCAGCGCTCCAGTTCGAAGTCCAGGTTCGGCTCGATGTCCTCGCTGCGTTCGGCCAGGCCGGGCAGGTGGTAGGTCCACAGGTTCAGGCGCGCCAGCAGGTCCTCGCGAAAACGGCCCTGGGCGACGTGCTGGTGCAGGTCGCGGTTGGTGCCGGCGATCAGCTGGAATTCGCTGTCCACCTCGCGGTCGCTGCCGACCGGCAGGAAGCGTTTCTCCTCCAGTGCCCGCAGCAGCATGGCCTGCTCGTCCAGGCCCAGTTCGCCGATCTCGTCGAGGAACAGCAGGCCCTGGTGGGCCGAGCGCAGCAGCCCCGGGCGGTCGCTGGCCGCGCCGGTGTAGGCGCCCTTGGTATGGCCGAACAGTGCGCTCATGGCGCCGTCGCCGCGCAGGGTGGCGCAATTGACCTCGACGAAACGCCCCGGCAACTGGTGCTTGAGTTTCTTCAGTTCGAACACGCGCTTGGCCAACTGGCTCTTGCCGGCGCCGGTCGGCCCCATCAGCAGCATCGGCGCCCTGGAGCGGGTGGCCACGGTCTCGATCTGTTCGATCATGCGGTTGAACGCCGCATTGCGCGTGGCGATGCCGCTCTTCAGCAGTGCGCGGTCCTGCAATTGCTGCTGCTGGAAGCGCTGCGCGATGCGGTCGTAGCGCGACAGGTCCAGGTCGATCACGGTGTAGGCGCCGGCCTCGCCGCTGCCCTGTTTGCGCGGCGGCGAGGTCTGCAGCAGGCGCCCGGGGAAGTGCCGGCTCTCGGTCAGTAGGAAGCCGCAGATCTGGCTGACGTGGCTGCCGGTGGTGATGTGCAGGTAGTAGTCCTCTTCGTCCGGGCGGAACGCGTAGCCGGCGAAGAAGTCGTGCAGGGTGGCGTAGACCCCTTCGAAATCCCAGGGATCGGCCAGGTAGGTGTCGTGCAGGTGCACCTGTGTGTCCGGCGAGACCTGGCCCAAGTCCTCGCTCACCAACTGCGCCAGCTTCTGGTAGCGGCGCAGGTCGGTCAGCAGTTCCAGGCGGCTGAGCAGAAAGTCCTCGTGCATGCCCAGCGCCACCGTCGGGCGCCACTTCTCCCAGCGCCCGGGGCCGCTACCGGAATCCAGCTGGGTTCCGAGCATGCCGAACACCACCTGTGGCCTATCCATATCCATCCTTATAAAAGTCTCGCTGAAGTTATAGGAATATTCGGCATCGAACAAGCGGGGGCGCCGCTTGATTCTCGATTTTCTTTTTTTAATCAATGCGTTGAGGTGTTCCCGAAAAAGTTGGCACGGCCATTGCGATACCTGGGCATCACCAACGCGGGCCGTTCCCGCCAGGAGCCTGACATGGCCAACCTCTCTCTGTTCTCGTCCTCGCGTGGCGCGCTGCTGCCGCCGGCGACCGTGCGCAACGACGCCGGTGGCGCCGCGTATGCGCGTTCGCCGCAGGCGGCGCTGGCGCTGTATGCGGCCACCGGCTGCTTGAACGGCACGTTCTATGCGGGTGCCGAGGTGCAACTGCAGCAGGTGCTCGGACTGTGCGCGCAGGTCGATCCGGCCTTCGTCGCGCAGACCGCGATCTACGCACGCCAGGTCGCGCACATGAAGGACATGCCGGCATTGCTGTTGGCCACGTTGACCACCCGCGATCCGGACCTGTTCGCACGGGCCTTCCCGCGCGTGATCGACAACGGCCGCCTGCTGCGCAACTTCGTGCAGATCGTGCGCAGCGGGCAACTCGGGCGCAAGTCGCTGGGGTCGCGGCCCAAGCGCCTGGTGCGGCAGTGGCTGCAGCAGGCGTCGGCGCAGACCATCGTGCAGGCGGCGATCGGCCAGCAGCCGTCGCTGGCCGATGTGATCCGCATGGTTCACCCGAAGCCGTCCGACGCCGAGCGCGAGGCGCTGTACGCGTGGGTCGTGGGCAAGCCGTACCGCGAGGACGCGCTGCCGGCGATGCTGCAGGCGTACGAGGCGTTCAAGCGCGCACCGTCGGGGCCGTTGCCGGAGTTGCCGTTCCAGTACTACACCGCCCTGCCGCTGACCGCGGCGCATTGGGCGGCGCTGGCCCGCAACGCCTCGTGGCAGACCCTGCGCATGAACCTCAACACCTTCGCGCGGCATGGGGTGTTCGAGGACAAGGCGATGGTGGCGCAGGTGGCGGCACGCTTGCGCGATCCGGCGCAGATCCAGCGCGCTCGGGTGTTTCCGTACCAGTTGCTGGTGGCCAGCACCGCGGCCAGCGAGTTACCGCCGCAGATCGGCGAGGCGCTGCGCGACGCGATGGAGATCGCGACGCGGCAGGTGCCGCGGTTGGACGGCAAGGTGGTGGTGGCAGTGGATGTGTCCGGCTCGATGGCGGCGCCGGTGACCGGTTTCCGTCGTGGCGCCAGCAGCAGCGTGCGCTGCGTGGATGTGGCCGCGCTGATTGCGGCCTGCGTGCAGCGGGTCAATCCGCGTGCCACGGTGTTGCCGTTCGACACCCAGGTGCGGTCGCTGCGCTTGCGGCAGCGCCAGGACGTGATCGCGCAGGCGCAGCAACTGGCCGCGTTGTGCGGTGGCGGGACCAGCGTCAGCGCGCCGCTGCTGCAGTTGAACGCGCAGCGTGCGCCGGTGGATTTGCTGGTGCTGGTGTCGGACAACGAGAGTTGGCGCGACACCCGTAGCGGTGCGACCGCGACCATGCAGGCCTGGGCCGAATTGAAGGCGCGGTGTCCGCAGGCGCGCATGGTCTGCATCGACCTGCAGCCGGTGGCCACCAGCCAGACGGTCGAACGCGACGACATCCTGCATGTCGGCGGCTTCAGCGACGCGGTGTTCGACCTGCTGGCGACGTTCGCGGCCGAAGGTGCCGGCGCCAAGCGCTGGGTCGAGCGGATCGGCTCGATCGTGGTGTGAGGCCTTGAAGGAACGTGTTACCCGGCGGGCAATGGGGCCCGCCGGGCTGCGGGAGAACCAAGATTCGCGTTGACGGAGGCGGCGACGGCAGCCTCCATGTTTCGCCGCCGGCGTCCACGAATGCCGATGGAACTACAGCCTCCGAAGCTCCAGGTCGCGGGTTCGAATCCCGCCCACTCCAGGGATGGGGTCGGTAGCTCAGTTGGTAGAGCGGGAATGTTCCATCTCTCTTGTCGCGGACGTCGTCGGTCCTGTTGTGTGCGTTGCATGGAAGCACTGGACCCGGCGGGCAATGGAGCCCGCCGGGCTGTAGGAGAACCAAGATTCGCGTTGACGGAGGCGGCGATGGCGGCCTCCATGTTTCGCCGCCGGCGTCCACGAATGCCGATGGAACTACAGCCTCTTAAGCTCCAGGTCGCGGGTTCGAGTCCCGCCCACCCTGCGATGGGGTGGTAGCTCAGTTGGACAGAGCGGGAATGTTCCATCTCTCTTGTCGTGGTCGTCGTCGGTCCTGTTGTGCGCGTTGCCTGGCGGATGCAGGCGGAACTCCATCGGTCGCGGGTTCGAATCCCGCCTGCCCTATGGCGGTAGCTCAGCGGTAGAGCGATCGTTCCGCGTATGGACTTGCTGCGTGAGGCGATGCGTTGGTTTTGCGGTGAATGCAGGTGGAACTCCATCTGGTAGCCCTTTAAGGGTCGGGTTCGAGCCCCGGCCGCACGGCGTCAGTGGCGCCATGCGGAAGGTTCCACCCTCCCTCGTCACCGCGCTTTTTTTTTGAACATGCGTTACACAAGGAGCAACACCATGAACACCGAGCAGTACGACGTCATCGCGCAGCCGGGAGCGGCGCCGATCAAGCTGTGGACCCGCGGCGTGCCGCTGGAGGACGAGGCGCGCCAGCAGCTGCAGAACATCGCCAAGCTGCCCTTCATCCATCGCTGGATCGCGGTGATGCCGGACGTGCACCTGGGCAAGGGCGCGACCGTCGGCTCGGTGGTGCCGACCATCGGCGCGATCGTGCCTGCCGCGGTGGGTGTGGACATCGGCTGCGGGATGATCGCCGCGCGCACCTCGCTGGTCGCCAGCGATCTACCGGACAACCTGGCGCCGATCCGCAGCGCGATCGAGCGTGCGGTGCCGCACGGGCGCACGCCCGGCGCGCGCGACAAGGGCGCGTGGCAGACGCCGCCGGGCGCGGCCGTGGACGGCTGGGCGCAACTGGCCAGCGACTTCGCGCTGATCTGCGAGCGTCATCCGCGCCTGCGCAAGACCAACAACCTGCAGCATCTCGGCACCCTGGGCACCGGCAACCACTTCGTCGAGATGTGCCTGGACGAGGCGCAGCGGGTCTGGTTCATGCTGCACTCCGGTTCGCGCGGGGTGGGCAACGCGATCGGCAACCACTTCATCCAGCTGGCCAAGGAGGAAATGCGGCGCTGGATGATCAACCTGCCGGACCAGGACCTGGCCTATCTGCCGGAAGGCAGCCAGTACTACGGCGACTACGTGTTCGCGGTGGACTGGGCGCAGCGCTATGCGCGGATCAACCGCCAGATCATGATGCGCAGCGTGGTCGAGGCGGTCCGTACGGTCATTGCCAAGCCGTTCGAGGCGCAGGCCGAGGCGGTGAACTGCCACCACAACTACGTCAGCCGCGAGCATCACTTCGGCAAGGACGTGTTCGTGACCCGCAAGGGCGCGGTGAGCGCGCGCAAGGGCGAGCTGGGCATCATTCCCGGTAGCATGGGCGCCAAGAGCTTCATCGTGCGTGGGCTCGGCAACGCGGACAGCTTTCATAGCTGCAGCCACGGTGCCGGCCGGGTGATGAGCCGCACCGAGGCGCGTCGCCGCATCAGCGTCGATGAGCACGCCAAGGCCACCGCGCACGTGGAGTGCCGCAAGGACCAGGACGTGGTGGACGAGTCGCCGGCGGCCTACAAGCCGATTGAGGCGGTGATGGCCGCGCAGCGCGACCTGGTGGAGATCGTGCATACGCTGCGGCAGGTGGTGTGCGTCAAGGGGTAGTCACAGGTGCCGGTCGGCTTGCAGTGGCGCCGGCCGGCGCCGATCGTCCGTGCGGGCTTGCCCGCACGGGCGTTTTCAATGATGGATTGTTTGGCAATGGACATGATCGAACTCGACGGTGCCGCAGGCGGCGGGCAACTGCTGCGCACCGCACTGACGCTGAGCCTGTGCACCGGGACCGGCTTTACCTTCAGCAACATCCGTGGCGCACGTCCGCGTCCGGGCCTGATGCGCCAGCACCTGACCGCGGTCGTGGCGGCCGCCACGGTCGGCCAGGCGCGCACGCACGGGGCGCAGATTGGTGCGACCACGCTGCGCTTCGAGCCGGGAACGGTGGTGCCTGGCGATTATCAGTTCGCCACCGGCAGTGCCGGCTCGACCACGCTGGTGTTGCAGACGGTGCTGCCGGCACTGTGGCGTGCCGCTGCGCCGTCGCGCCTGATCCTGGAGGGCGGCACCCACAACCCGCTGGCGCCCTGCGCCGACTTCCTCGCCGAGACCTGGCTGCCGGCGCTGCAACGCCTGGGCGTGACCGCCGCGCTGACGCTGGACCGGCACGGCTTCTATCCGGCCGGCGGCGGCGCGCTGCGCGCCAGCGTCGCGCCCTGTGCGCAGTTGCAGCAGGTCTGCTTCGATGCGCGAGGCGACCTGCAGGCGATCGAGGCGCAGGTGCTGGTCTCGGGCCTGTCCGGCAAGATCGGCCGGCGCGAACTGGCGGTGCTGGCCGAGCGACTTGGCGTGGACGCCAATCCGCGCCACGTGCACAGCGTGCGTCCGGCGCAGGGCCCGGGCAACACCGCGCTGGTGCGGGTGCGGCATGCGGCGCACGTGGAGGTCTTCGCCGGCCACGGCGAGCGCGGGGTGTCCGCCGAGCAGGTCGGCGAACGCCTGGCGGCGCAGGTGCGCCACTACCTGGAGAGCGGCGCCTGCGTCGGCGAGCACCTCGCCGACCAGTTGCTGCTGCCGATGGCATTGGCCGGTGGCGGCGCCTTCACCACCGATACGGTCAGCGCGCACCTGTCCAGCAATGCCCGCCTGATCGAGAAGTTCCTGCCGGTGGAAATCGCCTGGGAGCCGGTGGATGCGCGGCAGTGGCGGGTGGTCGTGTCCAGCTGACCATGGGGGCTGGCATCTGCCGCGATGGACGCTGTCGTCGCTGTCGTCGCTGTCGCCGCGCCTGTGCCTGCAGTCGCAGCCGGCGCGGCAGCCCTACATCGCCCGGAACAGCGGCAGGTAGCTGCGGCTGACCGGCAGCGTCTCCGCGCGGCCGCGCAGGTGGATCTGTGCGGTCTCATTGTCGCCACGCACCACGTGCAGGATCGCGCGGCGATTGACCACCACCGAGCGGTGCACCTGCTGGAAGTCATCCGGATCCAGTTGCGCGGCCAGGTCCCTGAGCGGCGTGGACACGATCGAGGTGCACGCCTGTCCGTCCGGATCGCGCCAGGCCACGCTGGTGTACTTGCTGTCCGAGCGCAGATAGTCGATGGCCTCCACGGCGATCAGGCGCACGCTGCTGCCGCTCTGTGCCTGCAGCCAGCGCAGTGGGGCGGGGCGCTCGGGTGGGCGCAGCCGCTGCGCCAGGCGCAACAGTTGCTCGCTGAGGTCGGCCGCCGGTTGTGCGGCCTGCAGGCGCTGTTGCAGCCGCGCGACGGTATCGGCCAGACGCGCGTCCTGCACCGGCTTGACCAGGTAGTCGAGCGCGCCTTCGGCAAACGCTTGCACCGCATAGTCGGTGTAGGCGGTGACGAACACCAGATGCGCGCGGCGGCCGATCTGCTGCGCGGCCTGCACGCCGGACAGGCCTGGCATCTGGATGTCGAGCAGGCAGATCTGCGGCGCATGTTCCTCGAACAGGCGCACCGCCTCGCGGCCGTTGCGCGCCTCGGCGACGATCCGCAATTCGGGCCACAAACGCCCCAGCTGACACCGCAGGGCCTCGCGCAGCAGCGGTTCGTCGTCGGCGATCAGCGCGGTGGGCGGGATCATCGGGGCGGTGCCGTCATCGGCAGGCTGAGATCGGCGCAGGTGCCGTGCGGCAGGCGCGGACGCAACTGCAGCTGCGCCGTATCGCCGAAGCCGAGCGCGAGGCGGTCGCGCAAGGTGCGCAGGCCAGTGCCCAGCCCGCCGCGGCCGTCGCCCTCGCCGGCGCCGCTGTCTTCCACACGCAGATGGCAGCGCTCCCCGCTGCACCAGGCGCGAATGGCGATGCTGCCGCCTTCCTCGGACGGATCGATGCCATGCTTGACCGCGTTCTCGACCAGGGTCAGCACGGCGAGGGTCGGGCAGCGCACTGCCTGCACGGCGTCCTCGGCGTCGATCGCGTAGTGCAGCCGGTCGGGCATGCGCATGTGCATCAGCTCCAGGTAGGCGCGCGCCAGCGCCAGTTCGTCGCCCACCGTGCTGGTGGCCTCGTGCAGGCGCGGCACCGCGGCGTGCAGGTAGGCGGTCAGGCTGCGCATCAGGTCTGCGGCACGCGGCGACCCGACATCGATCAGCGCCTGCACGTTGGCCAGTGTATTGAACAGAAAATGCGGGGCGACCTGGCGTTGCAACAGCTGCAGGCGCGCATCGAGCGCCTCGCGTTCCAGTTCGCTGCGTTCCAACGCGAACGCCAATGCCTGGTGCCGGGCCAACGCGTCCTTCTGCCGCACCAGGGCGGCCAGCGCCATCCATGGCGCGATCAGCACGCCGACGATGGTCAGCGTGGCGAAGCCGGCCAGCCGATCCGGGTCCTGCCAGAACGGCGGCGCGCCGGCGTGGGTGGAGCCCAGGTAGATCAGCAGGGTCGTCGTCGGGATCGCCAGTGCGACGCCGGCCACCTGCAGCGCCCAGCGCGCCAGCCAGCGCGGCAGCCGTTGCGGCCGGCGCTCCAACAGCGTGTAGGCACCCAGCGCAGCTGCTCCCAGCATGAAGCTGCGGACCAGGACCGGCAGGGGACTGTCCCAACTCAGGCTCATCAGCAGGCCGAGCGTGCCGGAGACCAGGAACACCGGCACGATGCGCGCCCAGGTCAGCAGCGCAGGCATGCGCGGCGGTGCGGAGAGCGGGGACGGGGGCGACATGGCCGCGAGCATACCGGAGCGCGGGCGCTCGCCGCGGTGGCTGCGTTCAGGCGTGCCGCAGCACCGGCCACCACATCCCCGCCACCGCGGCGAGGGTGCCGACCAGGGTGGCCGCGCTCATTGCGGCGAGCACCGCCGTCGCCAACCACTGCGGGCCGCTGCGGCGGCTGTCGAGTGCGCGCAGATACAGTTCCAGCACCGCGAGCGGCAGCAAGGTCTGCGCGAACGCCAGGGCGGTCAGCGTCGGGCCGACGAAACGGTCCGGATCGAAACCGACCGGTGCTTGGTTGAGGGCCAACCAACCCATCAGCCCGATCCGGAAGAACCACACGCCGCTGACGGCCAGGAACAGGCGCAGCGCCCAGCGCCGATGCGCCGGCCACTGGCCGCGGCGGGCGTGGCGCCAGGCCATGGCCACGCACAGCAGGATCAGCACCGCATTGGCGCTGGTGCCCAGATGCTGCCCCAGGTCGCCAGCGACGCCGCCGCGGATCCAGATCATCGCCAGTCCGCCCAGGCTGAGCACGACGGCGCAGACCAGGTAGATGCGTCCGTTCCAGCGATGCAGGGCGGGACGCCTGCGTCGCAACGCCGGCAGCAACTGCGCTGCGCCGCCGAGCACGATCGCCACGGCCAGGCCCAGGTGCAGCGCCAGTACCGCATTGAACACGGTGTCGCCGGCGACATGGCCGCGCGCCATCACCTGGTTCCAGCGCTCGGGGGTGCCGGCCAGCGCGGTGCGTCCGTAGAAGCCGGCGACATAGGCGGCGAAGGCGAGCTGACCGCCGATGGCGATGCTCATCCACAGCGTCGCGGCACCACGCAGCAGGCGTGTCGCCCAGCCTTGCCCGGCGTGCGGCTGCGCCGGCTCCGCCAGGTGCGGCGCGGCGGGAGCGGGGTGGTGCGGGGCGGAGAGGATCGAGGACATGGCGGCGTGCGCGGCGGTGGCGGTGACACGCAGTGTCGACAGTGCGGCGCTGCCGCGCCTGCGTGATCGGACAGGTGGCGGCCGCGGCGGGCGAAGTGCGGTATGTGCCGACGAAACGCACCGCGACGGATGCAGCGCGGTCCGCATTGCGCAATCCGGGTTGCTATCCTCATGGGCGCTACCGCATTGCCAGGAAGGTCGTTCCGATGCGCACTCCCGTCGCTTCCGTCCCGCTCGCGCCCGACCGGGCGCGTGCGCTGTGGCTGCATGCGCAGCGCCTGACCACGCCGGCGCCGTTCGGCAGCGGTGCCGAAGCGGTGCGGCAGGCGACCGCGCACCTGGGCTATGTGCAGATCGACACCATCCACGTGATCGCGCGCAGCCACCACCACGTGCTGTACACGCGCATTCCCGAGTACCGCGAACGGGATCTGGAACAGGCGCAGTCGCAGGACAAGTCGCTGTTCGAGTACTGGACCCATGCCTTGGCCTACGTGCCGGTCGCCGACTACCGCATGTACGTGGCGCAGATGGCGCGCCGACGTGCACAGGCCGACGCCAGGGGCACAGTGGATGCGCAGGATTACGCGCGGCTGCTGCGGCGCATCCGCAGCGAGGGGCCGTTGTCGATCCGCGACATCGACGACGAGGTGCTGGTCGAGAAGACCCATCCGTGGGGCAGCCGCAAGCCGTCGCGGACCGCGTTGCAGTACGGTTTCTTCAGCGGCGACCTGGTGGTCAGCCAGCGCAGCGGCATGCTCAAGACCTATGAATTGGCCACGCGGCATTTCGGCTGGCGGCAGCGGCCGCGTCCGGTCAGCGACGCGCAATATGCGCGTTACCTGCTGCAGCGAGCGTTGCGCGCGCAGGGCATCGTCGGCGTGGACTCGGTCTGTTATGGCGAGACCGCCGCCAAACCGGCGGTGCGAGCGTTGATCGCCGCGGAAGTGGCGCGCAAGCGCCTGATCCCGGTGCATCTGCAGGGCCAGGAAGGCGTGGCCTTGTGGGCCGAGCCGGACGTGCTGGACAGCGTGCCGCCGCCGCCGGATCCGACGCGGGCGCAGTTGCTGTCGCCGTTCGATCCGCTGGTGATCCAGCGCAAACGGTTGCAGCAGTTCTTCGGCTATACCCATCGCTTCGAGGCCTATGTGCCGGCGCCACAGCGGGTATTGGGCTACTTCGCGCTGCCGGTGCTGGTCGGCGACCGCATCGTCGCCGCGCTCGACCTGAAGATGGACCGGCGCGCCGGCCGCCTGCTGATCCAGCAATGGACCTGGCTGGAACCGCGGCGACCGGCGCTGCAGGCGAGGATCGACGCGGCGCTGCAGCGGTTCGAACGCTTCCATCTGCTGTAGCCGGGTGCTGCCGCCGCAGGGGTATGGCTTGCGGCGGTGCAACTCGCGCCAAGGGCATCCGCGGCGCAGCGCCGGACTTCGGCAGGATGCCGCGCATTCCCGATCGCATGCCTACGTCGGTTGTTGCCCAAACGTACCGCTGTTGCCGCGAACCGACGCCTACGCACGGCGGCCAGGGTCACCTCGCGACCACAGGCTGCCGCTTAGGCTCGGGTTTCCCACGTTGCCTGTGCCGCCGCATGTCCGCTGCCCGACACTGTCTCCATGCTGCAATCGACGCCAGCCGCCGCGGCACGCCCGCGGTCCTGGCCGTGGCGATGGCCCGCGAAGGCTCCACCTACGCGCATGCCGGGGCGATGGCCTTGTTCGGCCCCGATGGTACGCAGCAGGGTTGGCTCAGCGGCGGTTGCCTGGAGCCGGAGATCGCACGCTGCGCCGCGGAGGCCGCCGTCGCCGGCATGCCGGTGTGGATGGAGATCGATACGCGCGAAGACGAAGACCTGCTGTCGGGTTCGTCCGCCGGTTGCCGGGGCCGCCTGCACCTGGCCTTGCTGCCGCTGCTCGCCTTGCCGGGCTTCGACGGGCTGGCCCAGGCCTGGCTGCAGGGGCGCGGTGGATTGACCCTGGCGCTGGAGGCCGACGGTCGCATCGCCGCCAGCGTGGCCGAGCAAGCGTTGCGGTGGTGCCTGCCTTGGCACACGCTGTCTGTGGCGCCGCCGCGCGTCGGCGAAGTGCAGGTGCCGCCGCCGCCGAGGGTCAGCGTCTTCGGTGCCGGCCCGGAAACCCCCGTGTTGCTGCCGCTGCTGCGTCAATTGGGCTGGATGACCACCCTGGTCGAGCAGCGGCCGCGCTGGTCTGCGTTGGCGGCGCTGGCCGACCGCGCCCTGGCATGCACGCCGACCCGCGCACTGGCCGACTGTGACGGCAGCGATGCGGCACTGGTGATGCACCACAATTTCGAACTGGATCGCGAAGCGCTGGACGCGCTGGCCGGCAGCGCGATCCCGTTCCTCGGCCTGCTGGGGCCGGTGCGGCGGCGCGAGGACCTGTTCCGTTTGCTGAGTCCGACGCAACGCGCGCAGTTGTCGCCGCGCCTGCATTCGCCGATCGGGCTGCGCCTGGGAGGCAATGGCGCAGAAGCGATCGCGCTGAGCATCGCCGCGCAGTTGCAGGCCAGCCGGGCGGCGCCGCCGCGGCTGAGTGCGGTCGCGCAGGCGAGCGACAGGCCGCGGCGATCGCACCGCGATGCGCTGATGGCAGCGCCGCGATTGCTGGCCGAGGGCGCCAGGTGATGGCACAGGCGCACGCGGCGCTGATCCTGGCCGCGGGCGGCAGCCGCCGCCTCGGCCGTCCCAAGCAGACGCTGACCAGCGACGGCGAGCCGCTGCTGCGCAAGGTCGTGCGCCTGGCGCTGTCCACGGCGCCGGCGCGTTGCGTGGTGGTGCTGGGTGCGCAGGCCGAGGCGCTGCACCCGCTGCTGGAGGGATTGCCGGTGGAATGCGTGCGCAATCCGGACTGGTCCACCGGCATGGGCGGCAGCCTGGACTGCCTGCGTGCGGCGGTAGGCGACGATGCCGCGATCACCCACAGCCTGGTGCTCGGTTGCGACCAGCCGGCGTTGGCCGCGGCGCATCTGCAGGATCTGCTGGCGGCGGCCTCGCGGGCGGCGTCCGGTTGCGCGGTGAGCGCCTACGCCGGCGTGCGTGGCATGCCCGCGGTGGTGGCGCAGCAGCGCTGGCGCGCGCTGCCATTGGGCGGCGACCAGGGCTTGCGCACGCTGTTCGCGACGCTGGCACCGGATAGCCTCGGTTGCATCGTCGCGCCGGCGTTGGCGCTGGACCTGGACACGCCGGAGGATGTGCAGGCGGCGGTGGCGAAAGGGTGGCTGGATCCATAGCGGTCGCCACAGAGCGCGACGTAGCGATGGTTTCTGCAGGACTTGCTGCGGGATGCGATAGATGCAGCGAAGGCTTCCGTCAGACAACGGGCGACGTCGCATGGCGTCCTACTTTGCTCTTTGCAACGGAATGCCACCTCTGATGACTACGGAAGCGATGTCGCAGGAGCAGCTTCAGCCGCGACAGGCGCTATGGGTAACGTCTGTCGCGGCTGAAGCCGCTCCCACGAGGGATAGGGCGAACGGCGCAGCAAGCGGCGCTCGTGCTCAGCCGATCAGCTTGTCCGGGGTGATCGGAAGGTCGCGGATGCGCTTGCCGGTGGCGTGGAATACCGCGTTGGCGATGGCAGCGGGAATGCCGACCATGCCCAGTTCGCCCATGCCCTTGACCCCGAGCGGGTTGACGATGATGTCGTCCTCTTCGACGAACATGGTCTGGATCTCGTGCACGTCGGCGTTGACCGGCACGTGATAGTCGGCCAGCGAGGCGTTGAGCATGCGCCCGTAGCGATGGTCGATCTCGGTGCCTTCGCTGAGCGCCATGCCGATGCCCATCACCACGCCGCCGATTTCCTGGCTGTGCGAGGTCAGCGGATTCATGATCTTGCCGCAGGCGGTGGCTTCGATGACCCGCGTCACCTGCACCATGCCGGTGTCCGGATCGACCTTGACCTCGATGAACTGCGCACCGTGCGCGGCGGTCGCGTACTTTTTGCGCTCGGCCGAGGGCTTGGATTCGTGCACCACCTCCAGTTCCTGCAGGCCGTGCTGGCGCATCAACTTGGCGACCTCCAGGCCGGCCTCGGGCTTGCCGGTCGGGCGCAGCTGGCCATCGACCAGTTCCACCGCATCCACGTCCAGCCCGCTGAATGCGGCCTGCCCATCCTGCCTGGCCAGTTCCAGCAGCTTGCCGCGGATCTCGCGCGCTGCGCCGTGGATCGCGCTGCCGACGCTGGCGGTGGTCCACGAGCCGCCCTGCGCCGGCGCCTTCGGCAGGCGCGTGTCGCCCAGTTCGAACTGCACGCGCTTGGCGTCGATGCCCAGATACTCGGCGGCGATCAGGGTCATCACCGTGTAGGTGCCGGGGCCGATGTCGGAGGTGGCACTGCCGACCCGGGCGCTGCCATCGGCCTTCAGTACCACCCGTGCCAGCGCGGGCATCTGCATCGACGCCCAGGTGCCGGTGGCCATGCCCCAGCCGACCAGCAGGCGGCCGTCGCGCATGGAGCGCGGCTCGGGCGTGCGCTTGCTCCAGCCGAAGGTCTCGGCGGCGAGCGCGTAGCACTCGCGCAGCGCCTTGCTCGAAAACGGCTTGCCGCTCTCCGGGTCGGTCTCGGCATAGTTGGTCAGGCGCAGTTCCAGCGGGTCCATCTTCAGCGCATAGGCCAGTTCGTCCATCGCGCATTCGAGGCCGAACATCTGGCTGATGGTGCCGGGCGCGCGCATCGCCTGCGGCGTCGGCAGGTCGGTCTCCACCACCTCGAATCGATCCTCCACGTTCGGGCAGGCGTACAGCGAGCGCGCGTTGCGGAAGAAGGCCTCGTTGAACGCCTCGATGCGCGAGGTGTTGAGCACGTGCCGGTAGCGGATCGCCTGCAGCGTGCCGGCGGCGTCGGCGCCCAGCCCCAGTTCCACGCGGTAATAGGGGCGGTAGCCATGGCCGCTGAACATCTGCCGCCGGGTGTAGACGATCTTCACTGGCAGGCCAACTGCCTTGGAGACCGCGCCGAGCAGGAAGGTGTAGTAGTTGGGACGCAGGCAGGAGCCGAACGCGCCGCCGACGAACAGCGAGACCACATTGACCTTGTCCACCGGAATGCCGAAGTAGCCGGCCAGCTGTTCGCGGTCCTGGTAGACGTTCTGGCTCTTGTTGACCACGGTCAGGGTGTCGCCGATCCAGTAGCCGATGCCGCCGTGCGGCTCCATCGGATTGTGGTGCTCGACCGGCATCGTGTACGCGGCCTCCAGCTTCACCGGCGCGGCAGCGAACGCGGCGGCAGGATTGCCGCGCGGCTTCGGCGAGTCTTCCGGGGTCGGATCGTGCGCCTGGTCGAGCAGCGCGTCGAAATCGGTGTGCGCGGCTTCGGTGGCGTACTCCACCTGGATCAGCCGCGACGCATGCCGCGCCTGCTCGAAGGTGGCGGCCACCACCACGGCGATCGGCTGCGCATTGAAATGGATGCGGTCGTCGACCAGGGCACGGAACGACAGATCCTCGCCTTTCTTCTTGACCGCGTCGGAGACCGGCTTGATCGCATTGAGATGGGTCAGCACCTTGATCACGCCCGGCGCGGCTTCGGCGGCGCGGGTGTCGATGCGCACGATGCGGCCCTTGGCGATGGTGCTGGTGAGGATGTAACCGTGGACCAGATGCGGGATCTGGAACTCGGCCGCATAGCGCGCCTTGCCGGTGACCTTGGCGTAGCCGTCGACGCGGCGCATTTCCTTGCCGATATAGTTCATTGCCGGTTCTCCGGTTGGCCGCTCATGCGGCGTCGCTGCCGCTGGCGCGGTGCAGGGCGCGGATCATCGCGTGCGTGCCCATCGGGATCTTGTAGGCGTTATGCGCCAGTGGCCGCGCCGCGGCCATCTCGGCCTGCGCGGCGGCAGCAAAGGCGTCTTCACCGACCCGCTGCCCGACCAGCGCACGTTCGGCGGCACGCGCGCGCCAGGGTTTGTGCGCCACCCCGCCCATGGCGATGCGCGCGTCGCGGATGCGCCCGTCCGGTTCCAGTGCCAGCGCCGCGGCCACCGAAATCAGTGCGAATGCGTAGCTGGCCCGGTCGCGTACCTTCAGGTAGTGGCTGTGCGCGGCGAACCCTGGTGCCGGCAGGATGATCGACTCGATCAGTTCGCCGTGCGCGAGCTGGTTGTCGACATCGGCGCGCGTCTCGGGCAGCAGGTGGAATTCGGCGAACGGAATCTCGCGCTGGGCGCCGGCCGGCGTGCGCACCTGCACGGTCGCGTCCAGTGCGGCCAGCGCCACGCACATGTCCGACGGGTGCACGGCCACGCAATGCGCGCTGTGGCCGAAGATCGCGTGGGTGCGGTTGAGCCCCTCGCGCGCGCCGCAACCGCTGCCGGGTTCGCGCTTGTTGCAGGGCAGGGCGGTGTCGTAGAAGTAGCCGCAGCGCGTGCGCTGCAGCAGGTTGCCGCCGTTGCTGGCCATGTTGCGCAACTGCATCGTGGCCCCGGCCAGGATCGCCTGGCTCAGCAACGGATAGCGTTGACGCACCAGCGGATGGTTGGCGGTCTGCGTGTTGTTGGCGAGCGCGCCCAGGCGCAGGCCGCCGTCGGCGGTTTCGGCGATCTCGGCCAGGCCCTTGAGCCGGGTCAGGTCGACGATCTCGTCGGCACCGGTCACCCCTTCCTTCATCAGGTCGAGCAGGTTGGTGCCGCCGCCGAGGAAGCGCGCGTTCGGGTTGGCGGCGACACGGCGTACCGCGTCCTCCGGCGAGGTCGCGCGCTGGTACTTAAACGGCGTCATCGGCCACCTCCTTCGCCATCTTCAGGGCGGTCAGTTCGGACTGGTCGACATAGCGCCAGGTCAGCGGCCGCGGCGCGCCGCCGCTGTGCACGTCCTGGATGGCGGCGACGATCTTCGGGTAGGCGCCGCAGCGGCAGATGTTGCCGCTCATGCGCTCGCGCACCTCGGCGTCGCTGAGTTCGGTGACCGGCCGGCTGACGTCGGCGCTGACGTGGCTGGCATCGCCGCGCCTGATCTCGTTCAACAACGCCACCGCCGAGCAGATCTGCCCAGGCGTGCAGTAGCCGCACTGGAACCCATCGTGCTGCACGAACGCGGCCTGCATCGGATGCAGTCGCTCGCCGTCGGCCAGGCCCTCGATGGTGGTGATCTGGGTGTCTTCTGCCTGTGCGGCCAGGGTCAGGCAGGAGAGGCGGCGCTCGCCGTCGACGATCACCGTGCAGGCACCGCACTGGCCGTGGTCGCAGCCCTTCTTGGTGCCGTTCAGTGCCAGATGTTCGCGCAGCGCGTCCAACAGCGTGGTCCGTGGATCCAGCTGCAGGGCATGGCGCTGACCGTTGACCTCCAGGACCACGGGCAAGGCGTTCTGCGGCGGCGCGGCCTTGGCGACGGGGGCGGCGAACGCGGCCTCGCTGAAGAGGATCTGTCCGCCCGCGCTGCTGAGGCCGGCGGCCGAGAGCAGGGCGAGGAATTCGCGGCGCGAGAGGCCGTTGATGCCGAGCCGGCGCGCGAGCGCGGCTTCGTCCTCGCTCAGCGGGGTGTCGCGCGCGCTGTCGGCGGCGCCGGACGCGTCATCGGTACGGTGGGGCTCATGCTGCATCGGTCTCTCCTGCCTGGGGACCGCTACCGCGCGCGCCGGGGCGCAGCAGGGAGCGAGTCGACCTGGGTAGCAGCGCCATCGCGACGCCGGCGTACGGGCACGCATCGGAACCCGGCCGCCAGCATCGCGGCGGTACCGCGAAGGGATTGCGAAGAGGGCGCGAAGGGAGGGTGTCGAGGCAGTGATACGGACGGGTGGCCGTACTGGATCGGGATGCGCGTGCATGCACTCCTGCAGATGCCGTCGCCGCCACGACAGGCGCGCGATTGCGCCTGTCATGGTCGGCGCCACGCGACACCGGTGCAGCGATGGCGTCGCGTGCGTCTGCGATGCGGCAGGCGCTACCAGCGATACGCCACCGATGCCTGATACTGGCGGCCGGCGATCGGGCGGCCCATGAACACGCCGCCGGTGGCCGCGCCGGGCACGCGTACATTGCCTTCTGTCAGGCCCAGCGTGTCGGTCACGTTGCTGCCGCTGACGGTGAACTCCCAGTGCTCGCCGCTGTGCAGGCTGGCGCCGAGGTCGAGCATGTCGTAGGACGGCAGGCGCTGGCTGTTGGCCAGGTCGGCGTAGCGTTCGCCGATGTAGGAATAGGTCGCGAACACGCGCAGGTCGCCGAACGGCAGCATCCAGTAGTAGCTCGGGGTCAGCCGGAACTGGCGCTTGGGCTGGCGCATGACCTGGTTGCCGGTGTATTCGCGGTAATTGCGGTACTTCGCGTCCAGCCACACCCCCGTCCCGGCCAGTTCGAAGCCGCCGAACGGACGGATCGCGCCTTCCACCTCCAGGCCGTAGGCACGCGAATCGCCGACCGTGGTGAAGTTGCTGCCGTTGGCCAGGAAGGCCTGGAACGGCGAATTCCTGAAGGTGTTGTAGAACGCCGTGAGGTACAGATCGTAGTTGGCCGCACCCGACTTCAATCCCAGTTCGTATTGCCGGATGTCCTGCACCTTGGTCTGGCCGTCGCGCAGATTGTCGAAGCCAGGAAACTTGACCCCGGAATTGACCCGCGCGAACACGCTGTTGTGCGCGTCGAGCTTGACGTTCAGGCCGGCGGTCCACGACAGCGCATTGTCGTCCTGGTCGATGTGTCGCGCGCTCGGCAGCGAGATCGAGGTGGCATTGTCGTAGAGCGTAGCCGGATTGCCGTCCAGGTCCACGGTGGCGGTGTCGTGCACGGTGCCGGTGACGTGCTGGCGTTCGTAGCGCACGCCCAGGTCCAGGCGCAGGCGCTCGTCCAGTTCCCATTCGTCGGCGACGAACACCGCGGCGTTCTCGCCCTCGTAATGCGCGCGCAGCGCCAGGAAGGCGGTGCTGGTGAAGCCGTCGCGCGTCGGCTGGCGGCCGTCGTCCAGGGTCACGTCGATGCGCCGCGCATGGTTCTGCGCGGTCAGCAGCATGGTGTTGCCGAGGTACCAGGTGTCGTTGGAGGTGTACCTGGCGTAGTAGCTGCCCACGGTGAGCGTGTTGCCGGCGAACAGCGTGCGGCTCAGGCGCAGATCGTTGGTGAAGGAGTTCAGGCGTTTGTCCACCGACCACCAGCCGGCTTCCAGCACCTGCTGGTTCGGGTCGACCGCGCCGCCGCCGTTGGTATAGCGCGCGCTGCCGGTGCTGCCGTAGCCGGCGATGAAGTCGCCCAGCCGCTGCGGCGCGTTGCCGGTGAACAGCGCGTAGGTCGGTGCGGTGCCGCCCATGACGTTGAAACGGTCGGCGACGGTCCAGTCGCCCACCTCCCAGTTCAGTTCGCCGCCGAACACGTCGATGTTGACGCCGCGGCCGTCGCCCAGATCGCGCTGGATGGTCTGGCCATTCGGGCCGACCGGCAGGGTGACGTTGCGGAAGTCGTCGCTCAGCAGCGTGCCGCGCTGCGCATTGAGGCCGGGGAAGCTGGACAGGTCGTTGCCGTTGTTGCGCGACAGCAACGGGATCGCGGTGTAGAAGGCGTTGTTGTCGTCGGTATGGCGCGCATAGAACGACAGTTCGCCGCTGTCCCAGCGCTTGCTCAGGGTGGCGCTGAACTGGCCGCCCTTGTCGGCGGGGAACTGCGGGTCGCGCACGCCGTCGGTCTCGCGGAAGAAGCCGCCGATGCTGTAGTACCAGCCGTTGCCCATCGGCCCGCTGTCGAACAGATCGATGCGGCGCAGGGCGTCGCTGCCGCCGGTGAGGCGCACGCTGCCTTCCGGCTCGTCCTGGCCCTTCTTCTGGATGAAGTTGACGGTGATGCCGGCCTGGCCGTTGGAGAAGATCGGGCTGGAACCGCCGCGCAGCACCTCCATGCGTTCGATGGTGTCGTCGGTGCGGAACAGCGTGGAGTTTTCCAGGAACGACAGGGTCGGCGGCGGGAACAGCGGCGCGCCATCGAGCTGGAAGGTGACGAATGGCGCATCGCCTTCCGACGGCATGCCACGCACGAAGATGTTGGCGCCGGTGCCGCCGCCGCTGGGTTCGGCCCACACGCCCGGCACGATCTTCAGCAGGTCGGCGCTGCTCTGCGGCACCGCCTGCTGGATCTGTTCGGGTGTGGCGGTGGTGATCGAGAAGCTGGCGTCGCGCTTGCGCAGGCCGCTGAAGCGCGCAGTGCCGCTGACGACCACGGTATCCAGGGTGGTGGCGTCGGGTTGCGTGGCCGGCGCAGCGGATGCGTCGGCGGTCTGCGCCAGCGCGGGGGGCGCGAGCAGGACGGCGGCGATGGACAGGGGCAGCAGATGACGAAGCGGCGCAAGATGCATGAAGAATCTCTCCTTTCTTCATTCGGAACGATCGGCCGGGATGCGGCACGCGCGTGCAGCGCGCGGCCGCGTCGCATCGGCCGGGACGGCGCGAAGCAGGGCGACGCGCGGCGCCCTTTGTAACGCCGTCGGGCGATCGGACCGTTGTGCAGCGCGGTACAGGCCGCGTTTGCGTGACGGGTTGCCCAGGCAGATCGCCATCGCACCGCAACCTGCGGCGTGCGCTGCGCAGGGCGGCGTCGCTTCGATTGGTCATGCGTGTGGCCATGCGTGGCGTCGCAGGAGAGACGCAGCCGTGCCAGAGACGATCCCGGAACGCCGATCGCGGTCGATTTCCAGAAGGGCACAACGCGCCGCTCCTGCGCAGCGTGCATCCGGGGCAAGGGCCGTCGCCATCGTCGCCATCGTCGCCACGCGCCGCTTGCTATCGTGGCGCGCTGCGCGTCCAGGAGTGTCCTGCAATGAAGAACTGGCTGTTCCTGCTGGTGGCCATCCTCGCCGAGGTGGTCGCGACCTCGGCGCTGAAGGCCAGCGAGGGCTTCACCCGGCTGTGGCCGACGCTGCTGGCGCTGTGCGGCTATGGCATCGCCTTCTACCTGCTGTCGCTGACCCTGCGCAGCGTGCCGGTGGGCGTGGCCTATGCGCTCTGGTCGGGCATCGGCATCGTGTTGATCTCGCTGCTGGCGTGGTGGCGGTTCGACCAGGCGCTGGACCCGCCGGCGATCGTCGGCATGGCGCTGATCGTCGCCGGCGTGGTGGTGATCAACGTGTTCTCGCGCAGCGCCCCGCATTAGCAAAAAAAGAGGCCGCCCGGAGGCGGCCTCGTCACGCTGCAGCTAAGCTGCCCGATCAGAAGAACAGGCGCACGCCGAACGAGGCGCTGCGGCCGGGCAGCATGACGTCGTCCTTGAGGAACGAGGTATGCACGCGCGCATCCTGGTTGGTCAGGTTGTTGCCGTCCAGGAACACTTCCCAGGCGGTGCTGCCGGCATCGACGTGATAGGCCAGATGCGCATCGACCAGGGTGTAGCCAGCGGTGGGCGTCTCGTTGACCGCCACCTTGTCCTGCTTCTGGTAGCGGGTGGCGCCCAGCGCGGCGCGCCAGTTGCTCGCGTCCCAGCGCAGCTGCGCGCCGTAGCGCGCCGGCGCGATGCGCGGCAGGTTGCCGCCGTCCTTCAGGCGTGCGCGCACGGTGTCGCCGAACACGCGCAGGTCCCAGGCGCCGCTGTCGTTGTTGGCCAGGTGGAAGGTGGCCTCGCCCTCGAAACCATGGAACACCGCATCGGCCTGGGTCCACTGGCGGATCGGCAGGAAATCGTTGTCTTCCTCGTGGAACCACTGGCCGCCGGTGTCGACGATGTAGATGAAGTCGTCGTAGCGGTTGTAGTAGCCGGCCACCTTGGCGTCGACCCAGTCGTTCTTGAAGATCAGGCCCAGTTCGGCCTGGTTGGCCTTCTCGGTCTTCAGGTCGGGGTTGCCGATCTCGTAGGCGAGGGTGGCGATGTGCGGACCGTTGGCGAACAGTTCTTCCTCGGCCGGGGCGCGCTCGGCGTGGTCGAGGTTGGCGGTCAGGCGCCACTGTTCGTTGAAGCGGAAGCCGCCGCTCAGCGACAGGCTCTTCGGAGTGAAATCGCGGTCCACGCCGGTGTCGGTCTCGTACTTGGTCCTGTCCACGCGCGCGCCGACCTCGGCCTGCACGCGGTCCCAGGTGTTGCGCGCCAGCGCGAACACGCCGATGGCGCGAGTGTCGGTCTTCGGCACGAAGGCTTCTTCGCCGGTGGCCTGGAAGGTCGAGTCGCTGCCCTGCACGCCGACCGCGGTCTGCCAGCCGCCGCCCAGACCGAAGGAGGCCTCGACGCGGCCTTCGTTGGCGCGCTTGTCGAACTTGGTGCCCACTTCCGCGCCTTCGAACTCGGTGTGGGTGTAGGCGGTGTGGCCGAAGCTGTAGCGCAGTGCGCTGCCGTCGCCCCACGGGTCGTTCAGCGCACCCTTGAGCTCGAAACGGTCCTGGTGCAGCTGCAGCGACACGCCGCGCTCGCCGGCGGCCGGATCGCCGGGCTCGCCGGGGTTGCCGTAGTTGTCGCGGAAGCGCGAGATCGACACGCCGACGAAGCCCCAGTCGCCGGCCAGCGAACTGCCGATCGAGCCGACCTTGGACTTGACGAACGAGTTGAGCTGCGGGCCCTGCGGCGTGTCGTAGTCCTTCAGGTTGCGGTACACGCCGTCGGCATGGATCGACAGGCCGCTGCCGTTGCCGGCATCGACGCGGAACATGTCGGTGTTGCCGCTCTTGTCGCCGCCTTCCCAGCGCGCTTCGGCACGACCGTGCACGCCGTCGACCGGGGTCTCGGCGATGCGCCCGTCGACCACGTTGACCACGCCGCCGATGGCGCCGGAGCCGTACAGCAGGGTGGACGGACCCTTCAGCACTTCGATCTGGTCGGCCAGGAACGGCTCAACGGCAGGCGAATGATCCTGGCTGACCGTGGACACGTCCTGCGAGGACAGGCCGTCGTTGAGCACCGCCACGCGCGGGCCGTCGAGGCCGCGGATGATCGGCCGGCCCACGCCGGGGCCGAAGTTGGAGCTCTGCACGCCCGGCAGGCTGGCCACGGTCTCGCCGATGCTGGCGCCGCGGTTCTCGTCCAGGCGTTCGCCGGCCAGCACGTCCACCGGCTGGCTCAGCGCACCGGCGGCATCGCGCAGCGGGCTGGCGGTGACCACCACCTGGTCCATGTCCTTCACGTGCCGGTCCTGCCTGTGGCCTGCGCCGTGGCGGCTGTCGCTGGCCGGCGGCGTGGCGTCGGTCGCGGTCGTCGTGGTGGTCGGGTCGGCGGCCAGGGCCAGCGACGGGCTCAGCAGGCCAAGCAGGGCCAGGGACAGGGCGGAACGGCGGAGCAGGACGGGACGGGGAGAGGGCATGGGCATTCCATTAGGAGGGACAGTCGGGGGCGACGTGCGCGCTGCCGGCACCGCACAACGGCGGTGGACGGTCGGGGAAGGGGCGCGGGACGCGCTGGTCGCCGGCGGCCGAATGTTATATTATTCCGTAACACTTTCAACCCGTGCCGACCGTCATGTCCTCATCGTTCGATCTGCGCGCCGCGCTCGACCGCCTCGGCGCCACCGGTTCGCTGCTGTGCGCGGTGCATTGCGCGGTGTTGCCGCTGGCGCTGGCGGTGCTGCCGTCGCTGGGTCTGGCGATGTGGCTGGGCGAGGGCGTGGAGCGCACCCTGGTCCTGTTCGTGACCTGCCTGGGCCTGTTCAGTCTGGTGCTCGGGTATCGCCGGCACCGCGTGTGGCAGGCGCTGGGATTGCTCATCCTCGGCTTGCTGGCCCTATGGGCCGGGCTGCTGGTGCCGGCGCTGCATCATGCGGTGGCGCCGCACGCGGCGATCATGACCTTCGGCGGCACCCTGGTCGGCCTGGCGCACCTGCTCAACCTGCGCTTGAACCACGGCCACGTGCACGACGCAAGCTGCGCCCATTGAGCGCACGTGGTAGGCTTGCCGCCCTTGCGCGAGGGCGCTGACCGCGTTGGCCTCGCCAAACCCCGTGCATCTCGCGGGGGTTTTCGCAAACACATTCAGGAGTCGATGAGCATGGGTAAGGGTGACCGCAAGACCGCCAAGGGCAAGCGCTACAACGCCAGCTACGGCAATTCGCGCTCGCACAGCGTGAGCAAGGTGGCCGTGGGCGCTGCATCGCCGGCCGCGAAGAAGTCGGTGGTCAAGGCGCCGGCGGTGAAGAAGGCCGTGGCCAAGAAGACGGTCGCCAAGGCCGGCTGAGCCAGCCACCGGTTGCGACGAAGAACGCGGCGCTTGCGCCGCGTTTTTTTATGCCTGGCGTCCATGCCTGGCGGTCGCCGTGAGGCGGAGAGAGATGGCCCTGCAGCGAGGAGGGTGGAGCGGGAAGCGCACTCCCCGGTCGTTCGTTCGTCGCTCAGGACACGCGGTCGCTCGGGGCGAGCCGCCGCTCAGTGCGGACGCGGCGCGCTGGGGCCGTCGTCGCGGTCGTCGTGGTCGCTGCCGGCCAGGTCGGCCACCAGCGAGGTCGGCGTTTCCTCTTCCGCGGGCGGCGTGGGCGCCGGCGGTGGCGCCACCAGCAACAGTTCGGCCAGGCCGCGGTAGATCGGCGTGCGGCAGACCAGCGCCGAAGCGCCGCGGGCGATCAGCACCGTCGCCAGGATCGGCAGCAGCATGTCGCTGCTGTCGGTGAGTTCCAGCGAGATCACCGCCGAGGTCAGCGGCGCCTGGGTCACCCCGGTGAGATAGGCGCACATGCCCAGCAGCACGAAGATGCGGGGGTCCACGCCCGGCATCAGCACGGCCAGGTTGTGGCCGAGTCCTGCGCCGACCGCCAGGGCCGGCGAGAACAGGCCGCCGGGGATGCCGGCCACGTAGGACACCAGGTTCGCCAGCAGCTTCATCAGGCCGAATTCATGGCCGACGCTGGCGTGCCCCTGCACCAGGCTGCGCGCCTGCTCGTAGCCGGTGCCGAACGCGCCGGCGCCGAAGATCAGGCCCAGCAGCACCAGCGCCAGACCGCACAGTGCGGCCAGCAGCACCGGCTGGCGCCGGCGCAGCTCGCCCAGCCAGCGCGGCTTGCCGGCGACGGTGAGCAGCACCATGCGCGCGAAGGCGCCGCCGAGCAGGCCGGCGACCACGCCGCACAGCAGGATCGCCAGCCACGCCTTGCCCAGCGGCAGGCCGGCGGTGGCGACCCGGCCGAAGTAGGTGTAGTCGCCGAGCAGGCCCAGCGAAATCACGCCGCCGACGATCACCGCCGTCAGCAAGGTGCCGGAGAAGTGGTGCTCGAAGCGTCCGCTCAGTTCCTCGATGGCGAACACCACGCCGGCCAGCGGCGTGTTGAACGCCGCGGCGATGCCGGCGGCGCCGCCGGCCAGCAGGAAATGGCTGGCCTGGCGCGCATCGCGAAAGCCGAACCAGCGCCCGAACACGTACATCAGGCTGGCGCCGACATGCACGGTGGGGCCTTCGCGGCCGATCGAGGCGCCGCCGAACAGGGCCATGGTGGTCAGCATCAGCTTGCCCGCGGACACGCGCAGCGACAGGTTGGCCTGGCGGAAGCCGTCGTCGGGACGTTCCAGCGCGGCGATCACCTGCGGGATGCCGCTGCCGCGGGTGGGGCGCAGCGCGCCGTTGGTCAGCCAGGCCAGCAGGGCGAACACGCTCGGGGTCAGCAGCAGCGCCCACCACGGCGAATGCGCGGTGATGCGCTGGAACACGTGGAAGGCGGCGTCGCTGGCCTTGGCGAAGACGATGGAGACCAGGGCCACCGCCACCGCGCCGCCCCACAGCACGGCGCGCTGCTTCCAGCTCTCCTGCGAGATCAGCGGGCGCAGACGATGGCGCAGGCGCGGCGGTTGCGCGGAGTCGGGCGAATGCATGCCGCCATTGTCGCACGCGTTGCCATGGGCGGGCGTCGCCGGGCCGCGACCGTTGTCGTGGCGCTCAGGGCGTGTCACCCATTCCCGAGTATGCCGCGCGCCTGCCAGACCCAACCCGAAGGGCCGCGCTTGCGCGCGCCCGTGGTCGCGTCATCGCGCGGGCGTGGACGCTTGCCACAGGCACGCGCAATCGTGGCGCGGCATGCTCGGGGAGTGGTGGCCCGCCTTAGCGCAGCGCCGGCAGCAGCGCCTGCGGATCGCCGTCGTTGGGGGCGGCGGGAATGCCGAGCAGGCGGGTCAGCAGCGGGTAGACGTCGACGTTGTCGATCGGCGCCAGGGTGACGCCCTGGCGGAACGCCGGGCCGCGGGCGACGAACACCGCGCGCATCGACGGCAGTGCCGGGTCGTAGCCGTGGGAGCCGCGCAGGCTGCGCGGCTTCTCGGCGATGCGCGCACGCGGCAGCGCATCCCAGCCCTCGTGCATCTGGCACACGATCGGCGGGATGCGCGGATTGCTGCCGTAGTGCCAGCGCGCCGGCAGTTCGCCCTTGCGCCAGCAGTCGTATTGCGGATGTGCGCCGAGCAGGCGCGCCTCGACCGCGGCCTCTTGGCCCGGGCGCGGAACGATGCCCACCGATTGCCCGTAGCTGATCACCGTGACCTGTTGCGGCGGGACCATCTCCTCGACCGCCAGCACCTGCTTGGGCGGCACCGCGGCCATGCCGTGGTCGGAGACCAGCACCAGGTTGATCCGGTCCAGTTCGCCGCGCTGCGCCAGACCGTCGAGCAGATGTCCGATCGCCGCATCGATCCTGGCGACGGCCTGCGCGTATTCGCGCGACTCCGGGCCATGCTCGTGGCCGGCTTCGTCCACCTGTTCGAAGTACAGGGTCAGCAGCTGCGGACGCGGCGCGCTGGGATCGTCGAGCCAGCCCAGCACCTGGTCGACCCGCGCGTTCGGCGGCATGTCCGCGTCGAAGGCCTGGCGGCGGCTGGGGCGCACGCCCTGGATGGCCGCCTCGCTGCCCGGCCAGGCCCACGTCGCCGCGTGCAGGCCGGCCTTCTCGACGCCGACCCAGATCGGCTCGCCGCCCCACCAGCGGCCATCGCTGACCGCGGCGCGATCGCTGAGCTGGAACGTGCCCAGCAGCGGATCCTGCATGCTGTTGTGGACGATGCCGTGATGGTCCGGGCGCAGGCCGGTGGCGATGGTGTAGTGGTTGGGGAAGGTCAGCGACGGATAGGAGGGCGTCATCCACTGCGCGCGCACGCCGTCGTGGACCATGCGGCTCAGGTTCGGGGTGATGCCGCGATCGAGCATGTCCGCGCGCAGGCCGTCGATCGAGATCAGCAGCACCGGCGTGGGCAGCCTCGCCGGTGCGGCGGCGCTGGGTGCGGCGGCCGCGTGCGGCGACGTGGAGGGGGTGGAGGCGCAGGCACCGAGCAGCAGGGTGGCGCAGACGAGCGTGGAGCGCAGGGCGGAGGACATCATCGCGGCATCATAAGGCGCGGACGGTGACGTGGCGAAGACAGCGCCTGCCGCGCGCGTGCATCGGTATCCGGGGCGCGCGATGCCGCAGCGCTCGCGGCGTCGCCGCCGCAGGCTGCGACGCTCAGCCGAACAGCGGGGCCATGGTGCCGGCGGCCGCGTCGCCGCCCTCGCGTCGCTCCAGCGCCAGCAGCGCGGCCTTGGTCGGCAGGCCGCCACCGAAGCCGGTGAGCGCGCCGTTGGCGCCGATCACCCGATGGCAGGGCAGCACGATCGGCAGCGGGTTGCGGCCATTGGCGGCACCGACCGCGCGCACCGCACGCGGCTGGCCCACATGCTGCGCCAGTTGCGCGTAGCTCCAGGTCGCGCCGAACGGGATCTCGGCCAATGCCAGCCACACCCGCTTCTGGAAGTCGGTGCCGTGCGGCGCCAGCGGCAGGTCGAAGTGCTCGCGCTCGCCGGCGAAGTAGGCCAGCAACTGCTCGCGCGCGGGGCGCACCGGGGCCGGATCGTGCACCCAGTCGGCACGGCCGCGGGCGTCGTAGCGGTTCTCGGGGAACAGGATGTGACGCACGCCATCGCTGCCGACAGCGACGGTGAGCATGCCGATCGGGGTGTCGAAACGGTCGTAGGACAGCGGGGGCGCGGTCATGCGCGGGTCTCCTCGGGAGGGTCGTTGGCCAGGTGCCACAGGTGCAGCACCGCGTAGGCGCGCCAGGGACGCCAGGCCTGCGCGCGCGCCTCGGTGGCGCGTTCGCTCAGGCGTGCGCCGTCCGCGCCGAGCATGCGTTGCAGGACCAGGTCGCCGGCGGGGAAGGCGTCGGGCTGGCCGAGCGCGCGCAGGGCGATGTACTGCGCGGTCCAGGCGCCGATGCCGGGCAAGGTGATGGCGTGGGCGACGAAGTCGTCCAGGCGCTGGCCGGCACGGAATGACAGACGGCCGTCCAGCACCGCCTGCGCCAGCGCACGGATCGTCGCCGCACGCGAGCGTGGCAGGCCGATGGCTTCCAGCGGCGCGTCGCGCAGCGCCTGCGGGGTCGGGAAGGCGCGGTCCAGCCCCGGCGGCTGGCCGGGCCGCGCGGCGCCGTGCCGATCGACCAGGCGCGCGGCCAGGGTCGCCGCGCCGGCCACGCTGACCTGCTGGCCGAGCACCGCGCGTACCGCCACTTCGAAGCCGTCCCAACCGCCTGGCACACGCAATCCGGGGCGCCGGGCGATGGCGCACGCCAGCAGCGGATCCTCGCCGAGCGTGGCGTGCACCGCGCGCAGGTCGGCATCCAGGTCGAATACGCGGCGCACCCGGCGCACGATGTCGGGAATGGCGCGCGGATCGGCCGCGGCGATGTGCAGGCGCAGTTCGTGGCGCTGCGGATCGGCTTCGACACGGATGCGGGTGGAGGCCTCGCAGGGGCCGAGCACGCGCTCGTAGCTGGCTTCGCCGATGCGCTCGATGCCGGGGATCGCGCGCTTGCGCAGGAACGCCAGCATCGCCGGGAAGTCCAGCGGCGGCCGGTAGCCCAGGCGCAGCACCAGATCGCCACCGGGGCTGTCGGTGCGCTGCTTGCGGATCGCCGAGGGCGGCATGCCGCAGCCGTCGAGGAACGCGGCGTTGAAGCGTCGCAGGCTGTTGAAGCCGGCCGCCAGCGCCACCTGGGTGATCGGCAAGGCGGTTTCGGTGAGCAGTTGCTTGGCCAGCAACAGCCGCCGGGTCGCATGCACTGCCGCCGGGGTGGCGCCGAGCTGGGCCACGAACAGGCGCTGCAGCTGGCGCGCGCTGATGCCCAGTTCGGCCGCCAACGCGGCGACGCTGGCGTCCTGCAGCGCGCCCTCGGCGATCAGCGCCAGTGCGCGCCGCACCACTTCTTCGCCCAGGTGCTGCTGCGCCTCCGGCGAGAGTTCGGGTCGGCAGCGCAGGCACGGCCGGTAGCCGGCTGCCGCGGCCGCGGCGGCGCTGGGGTAGTAGCGCACGTTGCTGCGCTTGGGCGGCGGCGCTGGGCACACCGGCCGGCAGTAGATGCCGGTGCTGCGCACGGCGGTGAAGAACACGCCGTCGAAGCGCGCGTCGCGGGACTGGCGGGCGCGGTCGTAGAGGGCGTGGTCGGTGGCGGCGAGGGCAGGCATGGCGCCAGTCTAGTCGGCCCCGGCGCGGCGCACTGGCCGTTTTCGGACAGCAATGCCGCGGCTGTCGCGTGGCCGCGGTGCCCGCGGTTTAGGCGCAGTTGGGGAGGTTCCGCGCGGCGGCACTAGACTAGGTCCACAGGCGCCTGGCGCCTGTCTTTTTCGTCTCGTCCATGGATCCTCCGTTTGGCCGCTCCGTTCAGACTCTGCTGGTTGTCGCTGTGTTGCCTGGGCCTGTTGGCCTGCGGGCAGCAGCCGGCGTCGGCACCGCGGACCGTCGCTGACAGCCCCTCCGCCGATGGCGAGCACATGGTCTCGATCGGTGCGCCGCCGGCACCGCCGCCGCATGCGGTCGCGCCCAAGCGCGACCCGCAGGCCTGGGACGAGGCCACGCTGGAGAATGGCGAGGCCTTCATCAGCTGCGACACCGACTATGCCGCCGACGCCGGCGACGGCCAGCCGCTGGCCGGGCTGGACCGGCCCGCCGTGGAGTCGGCGCTGGCGCCGTGCCGCGAGCGTGGGCTGATGCGGGTGCGCTATGTCGGCAAGATCAACGCCGGCTTCGCCGAAATGGTGCGGCGCCTGGCCGAAGTGGCCAGGCAGACCGGCATCGGCAAGCGCGTGCTCGACCTGGATTCCAGCGGCGGCCAGGTCGAGGCGGCGATCCGTGCCGGCGATGCGATCGGCGAATCCGGCTGGACCGTGTGGGTGCGCGAAGGCTCGGTCTGCCACAGCGCCTGCGTGTTCGTGCTGGCCGCCGGCGACAACCGGCTGATCTCCGGCAAGGTCGGCATCCACCGGATGATGCGGATCAGTTCCACCGCGACCTCGCGCGCCGAGCTCAATCGCGAGCTGCAGGAGGTCTATGGCAACGTCAAGGACTACCTGGAGCGCAACGGCGTGGCGGTGGCGGTGGCCGACCTGATGATGACCGTGCCCAACCGCAGCCTGCGCCTGCTCACCAGCGACGAACTCAAGCAGTACGGGCTCGACGGCACCAATGCGGTGCAGGACGATCTGGAGCGGATCAAGCAATTGCGCAAGTGCGGCGACGATTTCGTACGGCGCAAGGATGCGTTCCTGGTCGCCTTCGACCAGGAGTGCAAGACCAAAAAAGACGTGGACCTTGAGAGCCTGACCGCCTGCGGCCAGGCGCTGAAGCAGCGCTTCGGGTTCCCGGACCAGGCCTGTCCGGCGGAAAGCCCGCTGTCGGAGATCGACGTGGCGACGCTGCCGCTGGCCTCGCCCGGCGCCTGAACGGCGGCTGCGGCGTGTGCCGCCCATTCACGTGGCGGGCATGGACGCGGGGCTAGCGTCGCCGCATCCCCTCCCGGAGTGCGCGCATGGCCGCCGGAACCCGCTTGATGCTGCGGCTGTACCTGCCCCCGGCGTTGCTGGCGTTGGGCGGCTTCGCGATCGCCGAAGTGCTGTTGCAACTCGCCAACGGCCTGCATGCGCCCTGGCTGGCGCGGACCGGCTCGCTGCTGAGTCTGCTCGCTCTGCTGGCGGCGACCGCGTGGGCGCTGTGGGCGAGCTGGCGTGCCTGGCACCGGCAGCGCTATGCCGCCCCAGCCGCGGCCGCGGTAGTGGCGAGCGAGAATACGGTAGTGGCGACCGAGGAGACGCCATAGGGCCGCTGCGCTGGTCCGCACAGGCCGCGTAGACTGCGGCCTTGCCACCGCCGCTGCCGAGCGATGTCCTTGTCCATCTCCTTCGCGTTCCGCCTCACTCCCGTCCTGCTGGCCCTCGTCGCTGGCGTCGCTTCCGCGCAGAACGCGCCCCCGGCATCGTCCGCGCCCGCGCCGACGACTGCCCCGCCAGCGGCCCCCGCCGCACCTGCTGCCGCTCCCGCGGCGGCGCCGAAACCGGCGCCGCGCCATGCCGGCCCCGCCGCGCCCGCGCGGTCGCCGCCAGCAGAGCGAGCAGACTCAGCAGCGAGCCGGTCCGCGCCAGCCAGGGCGCATGCAGGCCGTTGGCGAGTTGCAACAGCACTTCGGCGATCGCGAAGCCGCCCAACGCCAGCAACGCCGGGGGCAGGTACAGCCGCAGCATCAAGCGGGTTCCGGCGGCCATGCGCGCACTCCGGGAGGGGATGCGGCGACGCTAGCCCCGCGTCCATGCCCGCCACG
>NZ_NMPP01000074.1:0-31876 GCF_009192885.1 Xanthomonas sp. LMG 12462
GGGAATACGGGGGCAACATCACTCCCGCTGTTGACGATCTATCGTTCATGTATCCCTACCGCGCGAATGTGCGGCGCATCGAGTTTTGATAGCGCTATCCCGCAGGCGCTTGGCTTCCGTTCAACTTAGCTATCTGGTCAGTCGCTAGGCGCGCCAGCTAGTCCATTGATCGCTACCGATATGAAAATTTCAGGCGCAAACGTTTTCGCCAGCATGGTGTTCGCCATCCGATGCGTTTCGAGGCGACCGCAGTGCAGCGTCCACGCCGCTATCTGGAAGGCCCTTCGGGAAAACGGGGCCAGCGCCTGCAGGCTTCAGGGCCGAAAGACAGGGAGCACCTACTGCAGAGCATGCCCCTGAGACGGGGGCCGATCGTAGAGGGGAAGGTGGTCGCGTCGCTTCCCTACCGAGGGATGGAATTTGTTTCTGCGCATCTCACTTTATAGGGTCGATAAAAAGGCGCCGCAGCTTGCCCGATCGCTGTTGATGGCCTGCCCGTCACCACGCACGCGAAGCCGCCAGATTGATACCCGTTGACACCACTTCTAGCTGCAAGAAAAATAAACTTCCCCACTCCAGCGCCATGGCTCATGACAAGGACGAGCACACGACTGGCCACTTGGCTCTTCGTCACTACATGCACTACTTCACTGGCGGGTATCGCCCAAGCACAAGCTGACTTGCCCCCTGATCTCATGCAGCCGGTGTACAGGAGCTATGCGAGGGACAACGGAGTCGATGAAGCAGAGGCTGCTCGCCGTCTGGAGCTCAGGCAGGTGCTTGTGCGGCCCGAGATCGAGGCTTTCAAGGCGCGCTACGCTGATCGCCTCGACACCTCGTATTGGGACGACAGCCGGGATGGATTCAAGCTCGTTCTGCGCCTCAAACAGGGACCGCTACCCGCCACGCGGGAGTTGCGCACTGCGCATGGAGCCATCCCAGTGGAGTTCACGCGGGTCTACGGCAAGACATTGGATGAGATCAGCGCCACCCTGGCTGCGAACCATTCCCGCCTGTACGAACTGGTACCCGGCCTGCAGGGAACGGGCGTAGACGAAGTGCATGCGGCGATCACCCTTTACGTGCTGGCTTCCGCCGAAGAACATGCAGCGTACGAAGCGCAGCAATCCTCCTTGAGCGCGCAACTCGGCGTACCCGTCACGTTCAAGTTCCTGCCCGGGCCAATGGAGTCCGAACGGCCTGGACCCGCGCAGAAACCGAACGCATAACCGCGTCGATGGGCAGTAGAGGCGCAGCGCTTCAGACTCCAGCTCTTCACCCAATCGATGGCCCGCGCTGCCGCCCGACATCCCACGTAACGGCTCCACCTCTCACCTTCACGGAGAGCTGCCTCCCCAAGCGCGGCTCGATGACCGGCTTCCATGGCACCAGGCTGAACCCCATGCCATCGTCCAGCATTGCGTAGCGACCACTTGCGAGCATGATGGAGCGCCGATAGGTGCCCGCCACGCGCTGCCCGTCGGCTAACGGGCGGTGCTCCAGGCCCGTTTGCGCAGCGATGTCCTTCGCGGCCTGGGCAAGCTCGCGGCTGCGCAGTGTCCCCAGCAGATTGGGCGCCAGAAGGATGCGCTGCCCGCGTCGCTCCGCCAGCCCCTGTTCGACCAGGAAATCGGCGCGCTGTTGCATCGCCCGCTTGGCTTCGTCACCGAAGCCGAGATCACCCAGCCCACGGCCTCCGCCGATCAGTTGCTGGTCGAGCCAGGTGGCCCCGATGGCTCGGGCCTGGCGCTCGATGGGCAGGTGCGATTTCAGCTCCACGGCGACGCCACCCAGCCTCTGCGCGTCGTGCTGGCGACCACGCTCGGCCAGATCGCCCGGCACCTGCCATAGCCCTGCCGCCACGCGCTCCACGATGCCGGCCCGGCGCAGCGCTTCCAGCCGGCGCACATGCGCTGTGACGACCTCTCGCGGATCGCGGCCCGGCGCGGCGCGGCCCTGCTCGATCGCGAGGTGATGGTCTACGCGGTACAGGCCATCCGTGGCCAACGCGGCGATGTTGCGGTCGGCCGTGCGCACCTCCGTGGTACCGCGCACTTCCACCACTGCGCCCACCGGGTAGTCCGCCAGTTCATCGCGCCGGCTCAACGTGACGTAGTGCGCCTTGCCGTCGGCGCCATCGACCACCAAATAGCCGCGGTCGTGCAGCTCGTCCGCGAGCCCCTTCGCGGCAACACGGCCGAGGATGGTGCGCCCATCTCCATCCCCACCCGGCTCGAATATCGCCAGCTCGCGCGAAGCACCAGACATGGCCCGCTGCATGGTGCGGATGATGTCGCCCCGTTCGCCCAGGGTCCGCAAGGTCTTCTCCGCGTCGGCATGGATGGTCCACGTCCCGGGCTGCACCTCGTCGGCCAACCCCAGCCGCTGCAGTCGCTGCAGCCGGCCGATCAGCAACAGGCGTTGGCGTTGCAAATCCGGCCGGTTGAAGCGTTCGATCTGCACCTGGCCACCCTCCCCCGACTCGCGCTGCAGCGTGCGGTCCAGGCTGGTCCATCGCTCCTGTTCTACCTCGCGCCCCAAGGTCTGCTGGATCTCCAGTTCGGTGCGCGGCCCTAGCCATTCCGTCGCCAGCTCGGCGGCCCGGTGGCGGAAGCCATGGGCGATGTAGTCGCCGGCGATGACGAGGTCCTTGCCGGTGTCGTCCTTGCCCCGCACGAGGATGTGCGTGTGGGGGTTGTCGGTGTTCCAGTGGTCAACCGCGACCCAATCGAGTCCTGTGCCCAGGTCGGCCTCCATGCGGCCCATGAGGTGTCGGGTATAGGTTTTCAGGTCCTCCAGTTCCGATGCGTCCTCCGCCGAGAGGATGAATCGGAAATGGTGCCGGTCGTCAGCGCAGCGCTCCTTGAAGGCGTCCAGGTCCGCGGTGTCTGTCTGTGGCCCGTAGGCCTGCCCGGGCTCACCATCGCGGCCCACCCCTTCACGCTCGATGTAGCGCAGGTGCTTGGCGAGCGACTGGGGGCTGGCCTGGCGCTGGTTGACCAGCAAGGTCTTGATGGTCACTCGCCGCGACATGGGCGTCAGGTTCGCGCCCGCGAAGCGGGCCGCCGTATGACCGCGCCCGAGGCGCGAGCCGGGCCGCTGGCCGGTGCGCGCGCCTCGGCCGCCAGTCGTGGGACGACGCATCGCAGGCTTGCCGCCGCTGGCCTTGCCAGCCTGTTTCAGCACCTTGGAGATGAAGCGTTGGCTCTGCCCCTTGCCACGGTTTTTCGGGGCGCTGAGGCGCACCCGGAAGTCGTCGTCGCGGTCGCGGGTCATGCCCGCGCTCCCGGCGAGCTGCAGCGCGCCGTGGCGCGCGAGGCACGCGGACATGCCAGGAGCGGCCCAGCTCCAGCACCCCACGCGGCACGGCGGCGCAGCCGCCGCGTGCCGCGCCAACCCCACGTGCAGACTGGCTTTCGACGCGGCCCGGTGCCGCGTCCTTTTGTCTTGCCTTCCGCCGTTGCCTTCTGCTGCGGCTTCAGGCACCGGCGGCCCGGCAGCGATGTGTTGCGCGCCGCCAGCGGGCCGGCGAGCGCGACGAAGGACGCGCTGGGGACCGCAGGCCGGGCGCGTTCGGGGCAAGCACCCTGCACGGTGGACGGCTGCGCCCGATGTTGCGCGGAGCGCGGGGCGACTGCGCCCGCACTGCACGCGCGACGACATGGCAGCGACCAGTACGATGACATGCCCGATGGCACGGTGAGACGCGCGGCAACGGGCAGCGAATCGGTGGCCATCATGGGCGTGTCTCCAGCCAGACCGGGTGCGCAACGCCGACCACGGCGGATGCGCTGACCGGGCCGAAGTAGCGACTGTCGAAGGACGCCGGATTGGTGACGCTGAGCAGGAACAGTTCACCCCGTTCGAGCTGGCGGCACTCGGGCCAGGACAACAGCGGCCTGCCCATGCGGTCGGCCGGCAAGGTACTCGCCACCGCCACGCCATCGACCAAGACATGTCCGCCCACGATGCAGACATGCTGCGGCTCCACGGCACCGACCCGCTTGAGCAGCGGGATGTGGGCCGGCAGGTAGCCGCGCTGCGACGCGAGCGCGGCGACGCCAGCCGGCAGGCGGACCAGCACGGTGCTCCCCACCCGCATCCGCTCCGGCGACCGGGATGCAGCCGACGCCACCGGATCGACGCGGTACCAGCCAACCGGCACGCTGTCGGACGGGTTGTAGATGAGCCGCGGATCGGGATGCGCGAACGAGGCCCAGGCGAGCGCAGCGAGACCTGCGGCCGACAGTGCGGCGAGCATGGCGCGGGGGCGCCGTCGCGAGCGCGGTGCGGCAGGCAGCGACGCATGGCGTGATGCACCAGCCGCGGATGCTTTTTCTGTATCGGACGCGTTCATGGTCGTGTCTCCGTGGCGTTCTCGGGGAATTCGCGCTCCAGCAGGCCGCGCAGCAGGTCCGCCACGGTCACGCCCTGCGTGAACGCGGACACCTTGATGCGCGCACGCATGGCGGGAGTGATGTCGAGCGTCAGGCGCGCGGTGTAGATGTCGCCCTTGGCGAGCGCATCGGCGTCGCCCTGGCGAATCCATGCCTCGGCATGGGGATTCGCGGGCGGGCGCGCTCCGATGCCGACGCGCTTGGTGCGAGGTGTGGGCTTCGCGGTCATGTGGTCCACCGCAACAGTTCGTCCACCAGTGCGGCGACTTCGCGCGCTGCGGCACTGCCCGGCGCCGTCTCGCGGACGAGCCGGCCGGCGGCCGCGCTGTCGGCGAAGACGATGCGCTGGCGCACCTCGGCGCGCAGCGCGGGCAACGGCTGCTCCGCGAGCGCGCTACGCGCCTCTCGCCCGATCACGGTAGTGCTCACGCGCCGGTTCACGGCGAAGGCCGCGCGCAGCGCAGGCCGGAACACCTGCGCCTCGCGGATCAACGCCACCATCTCAGCGCTGGCCCACAGGTCATACGGACTGGGCTGCACGGGGATCAAGGCGCGGTCGGCCGCCAGCAGTGCCGAACGCGCCAGCGCCGCAATGCGCGGCGGCCCGTCGATCACGACGTGGTCGGCGCGGCGCGCCAGCTCCGGTGCTTCCTGGTGCAGCGTCTCGCGCACCAGGCCCACGGCGCTGAACAGCCGCGGCAGCCCCTGCTGGGCACGGCGCTGCGTCCAGTCCAGCGCCGATCCCTGCGGGTCGGCGTCCAGCAGGATGACGTGCCCGCCGCGCATCGCCAGCTCGCCGGCGATGTGGGTGGCGAGCGTGGTTTTGCCGACTCCGCCTTTCTGGTTGAGCAACGCGAAGATCATGGCGCGGCCCTCCCCATTGCGGAGGCGAGCGCGTGCCGGCTGGCGGTTATCCACCGAATCGCGGCGCTTCTACCACCAATGTTAGAAACAAGGTTAGGTACGTTACGGGGAGTCGAAAGCCGCACCAGCCGTGGCTTTCCGGCGAATTTTGTTGCCTGATAGCACGAGGATTCGTTGCCCGATAGCACGATGCCCGTGTTGCCTGATAGCACGAGGCGGTCCACAGGAATTCCCGCGGTTATCCCCGTGCCGTCGGCAGCACGGGCCGGAACGACAGCAAGGGTGACTGCGCGCCATCGGCAGGCAGGATGCACAGCCGATACCCCGGCAACGCCTGCCGGGCGACCAATGCGCGCAAGTCCGCCGCGAAGTCGTAGTAGCGCGCCACGCTGCCCGATTTGCGATACAGGTGCTGGAAGTCGAACTGCCAGCCCCCGGGCTGCCGCCCGCCGTGCTTGCGCACCAGGCGGTACAGCCACCGCTCGATGCCGCCGGTCAGCCGGAAGTACCCAGGGTCGATGGTGAGCACCAGCGCCGAATCCATCACGCCGGAGAAGAACCAGTCCGGCAGGATCAGCTCGATGCCCTGCGGTGCGCCGCGAGCGTCGGCCAACTCCTTCCATTCGTTGATCCACGAGAAGCGGTGCAGCCGGCGCCCCGTCGTCTCGCGGATGGACGTGGCCACCGTGGTGGACTGCAGCCGGTCCAGCGCCGCCTTGAGCCGCTGGTAGTCGCGCAGCGACGTGCCGCGGCCGATGAAGCGCAGGATCTCGTAAGGGGTGGCCTGCATCAGGCGCGACGGCCGCAGGCCGGCATCGCGCGCCTGCACGATCTGCGAGGCCGCCCAAATCAGGACGTCCGCATCCCAGATCGTGGCGATGCCGTGCTCGTGCGTGCCCTCCACGCGGATCTTCACGTTCCCAGCCTGGAAGTCGATCGGCGCCGTGCGCCGCGACTTCGCAAGCGAGAAGAACGGATAGGCCATCAGGTCCTGGCTGTCGCGCGGCGCCATGTCGCCGGGCAAGGCACGGAACAGATCCAGCTGCTCCCGCTCCCGCGATTCCGGCTCGCACGGCGCGGCAGCCCGCCGTGCGGCGCCGGTCACCGCGCACGGCTGTCCGCCGAGTGGTGCTCGGCGTACTCGGGATCGGACGTGGCCTCGAAGCTCCGGGCATCCGCCCAAGCATCGAGGTCGGTCACCGCGTACATCACGCGCCGACCGAACTTGCGGAACTTCGGGCCGCCGCCGATCACGCGCAGCTTTTCGAGCGTGCGCGGGGACAGGCGCAGGTGCGCTGCGGCTTCGTCGTTGGTGAGGTAGCGCGGTGGGTGCGCGGCGGCAGCGGTAGCAGCCTGCGGCGCAGCGCCGGGCACGGCCGGGGGCCGCACGGAAGTGGGTCGCATCATGGTGTCCTCCATCGATTCACAGGCCCGACCGCGCAAGCAGATCGGGTGTGGGCAGTCTCTGGAGGACGGCACCGCAACGCATGTCCGTTTCGGTCCGAATCGCGCCGTTCTGCGTCTGGAACGCGATTGAGACGCGCGCCGTCTGCGGCGAGACGCAGAATCACGGCAATGCGCATGCGAGCGCCTTGCTGCATCACGAAAGCACGCATGCGCGCTTTCGTGCATCTTCTCGGAAGCGGCTTCGTGCATGCGTGCACAAGCACGCATGCGCTTGTACAGATAGCATCGAACGAACGATCGCGCAGATGCGGATTTACGGATTTGTGCTTCCGTGGGGATGCGCTTCTGCGGCTCTGCGGCTCTGCGCCTTGCCCCGGTATCGCGACCGGGGCAGTCCGGCCCCGCCGATGGGCGGGGCTCGGTGGCGGCCGTCAGGACGCCTGGGGCTTGCTGCGCGACCAGAACAGCTCGTGCTTGCCGTCCTCGCCTTCGACCAGGCGGGCGTAGATCGGCGCTGGGAACGAAGGATCATCCAGGGTCACGGACAGGTAGTCCCGGCCGGCTTCGCTGGCCTTCTTCCATGCCGCTCCGATGTCGTGTCCGGAGACCTGGAGGCGGAAGTCAGGGGCCTTTTCGTTGTCGGCCTTGTCGTTGGGGACCAGCCGGGCCTTCGCGTTGAGCGTGAGGGTACGCAGCGTGCCGGTGTAGCCATCGTTCTGGGTGGTGAAGGTGCCGATGTTTGCCATGGTGATTTCTCCTTTCGGGGTGACCCAAGGTCGCGCCAGTGCGTCCTTGTTGTGATCCGCCCGGCGGGGGATGGGCTGACCGCACCGCTCAGCGGTCGCAACGCAGTGGAGAACCTGGAAGCGAAAAGAATTTGCCGCGCGAGGAAGCCGCGCAGCGGCGGGGAAATTGTTTTCGCTGGAAGGTTGCGGGCATGAAGCCCAGGGCGCAGCCGTGCCCTCGCCAGGATTCACGACAAACAAGGACGTACTGGTGCCGGCCCTCCCCGAAGGGTGGCATGGCCAACTCGGTGCCTCCAAACGACGGCTGCACCGGCATGCTTCCCCTCCGGCATCGACATGTCCGCCCCAATGGCAAGGCCGGCAACGAGCATGCGTCCCGCCGCGCACAGCGGCGCAGCGCATGGCGGCTACAGGAAGAAGACCGGCGAAGCCGGCTGGCAGCGGGACGCGCGTACGGGAACCGTTCTTCATCGCTTCCTGGTATGGAACCGCCGCCGTCGAAGGCGGCAATCACGAGCTGTTCTGGTTACGCAGCAAGCCTTCGCGTGGCATCCGCCTTGCACGCCGGCACACGGCGGCGCATGGCATGGCAGTCGCGCATCGCGCGGCTGGCGTTGCCAGACGCCATGCATTGAAAGCAAGCGCAGCGCCGCGGGCGCGGAGGTACTTGCATTGAAGCCGAGGCCTGACGCCACCGGCGGCACGGCCTCGGCCAGAAAATTCGCAGCCTCACAGGCTGCTCGAGAGCTGCATTCAACACCGGGCGCGGCAGTAGCCGCGCCCGGATTTTTTCTCCGCGCCCAGGCCGGAACGGGCTGGGCGCGGTACCGATCGCGGCTATTCCTTCGTTTCGATGATCCACCACTGTGCGCGCGGCAGGACGCGGCCGGTGATGGGGTGGGTATCGGTGAGGTCCGCCCGGGCCGACCAGCCCGAGGGCGGGCGGTAACCGCGCACGTCGCCAGCGCCACGCCAACGGCGTGCGCGCACGGTGCCCGGTGCGTAGATCGCCGCCATGCGCGGGCGGCGGTCGATGTTGCGAGACATGGGGTTGCTCCTTCAACGAAACGCCCCGGCCGGGGCCGGGGCGCTGGTCCGATTGCGGATCAAGCGGCCATCGCTTGGGTAGCCACCTCGTTCTCGCCGTCCCCGGTGTCTTCGGGAACGTCTTGTGCCGGATTCTCTGGCTGCATTTCCTCCTGGTTCTGCGACAGGTCTTCGGAACGGAAGATCGGCGGCATCCAGCCCGTGCCCTCGGCCAGCCGCTCGGCCTCGCTGGCAATGTCAGCCTTTTTCAGCTTCGCCAGCCTGGTGACGTGTTCCGGTGCGAACTCCGCAAGGGCATGCAGGATCGCAGCCTTGGGGATGTGCCGGAAGTAACCTTCCGCAGTGGGCCGCCACCATGCAGCCATGTCCAGGCCCACCGCCCGCGCCAGCACTTCGCCCGGCTGACGCGGCACGGCGCGCAGCGTCACCACGTCCACTGTGGCCCCCACACATACCGCCAGCAGCTTGACCAGTTCGTCCTGCGGCATCGCCAGCAACACCGTGAACAGTTCGGCGCTATCTTCGGGCAGCTTCGCGGTCCAGTCGGACTGCAGCTCGCGCAGCGCCGTGGCCGCCGGCGACTCGGGCAAATCCGAAGCCACGCGCTCCAGCCGGTCTTGCGCGGTGGCGGATACGCCCAGCGGAAGATCGCGGCGGAAGTGGCCGTCTTGCAGGATGGACTGCACCATGCCATGCACCAGCGCGGCCAGAGCCACATGCGGATGCCGGGCCACCTCGATTTGCAGTGCCGCCGTGCGGTGCGCGCTCAGGCGCTGCGCCAGCCGGTCGGAGACGGGGGCGACTCGCGAAGCGCCCTCGCCTTCCTCCCCATCGTCGTCGTTGCTGGCATCGCCATCGGCAAAGCCTTGCCGCAGCCGCTCCAGCGTCAGCAGTGCCTTGGCCTCGGCTTCGCGCATCAGCCCGCGATGGACGACCGCCTCCCCATTGCGGTCGATGGTGACGACGGCACCCGCCACGGCCAGCACGTTCGGGGCGTAGCACAGCAAGCCGTCCTCCAGCACGTGCAGTTGGCGGCGCAGATGTTCGCTTTCCCCCTGCAAGGATTTCGCCGCTTCTTCATCGTCGGTATCCATCGCGGCCTCGATGGCCTCGTCGATTTCCAACATCCTGTCTTGCAGCTTCTCGATGCGCTGGGCTTCGCGCTTGGTCGGGGTGCGGTGCTCTCGCGGCGCGCGCTGAAAGGCGTGCAGGTCCGCATAGGTCGTGGCCGGCACGGCTTCCACCCAGGCCCAGCCCTCGGCTTTCACTTCGGCAGCGAGCCCAGCCAGCTTCTCATGGGCCAGCCGATCCAGCAGCGCGGCATCGCTCAGGTACACCCCCGTATCGGCCTCGGCGAACAGGTCGCGGCGCACACCGCCGCACGCAGCCTCGTAGGCAGCCAGCCCCACGAAGCGCGCCAGCGGATTCCGATAGGCATCAATCTCGCGTTCGGTAAGGCGCTCGCGCAGCATGGCGGGCTGGCGCTGCCACGTAGGCGCATCGTAGAAGGCGGCTTCCTGTGCGGCATGGTCATCGGTGATGGCAAGGGCCATCAACTGGTCCAGGCTCACGGCATCCGCGCGGTAGTCGGCCATCAGGCGCGGCGAGACGTTCGCCAACTTCAGCCGGCGCTGGACCACCAGCGGGGTGACCGAGAAGTCGGCCGCAATGTCTTCGATGGGCCGGCCCTCGGCCACCAGCGCCGCGAAGGCCTCGAACTGGTCGGCGGGGTGCATGGCCTCGCGCTGTACGTTCTCCGTGAGGCTCGCCGTGCGGGCCGTGCGGTCGGCTACCAGCAGGCAAGGCACCTCCCATTCCTTGCTGAGGCGGCGCTTTTTCGCCAGCAGCTTCAACGCGGCAAACCTGCGGCCACCGGCCTCCACTTCGTAATGCTCCCCATCGGCGCATGCGGTCACGATCAGGTTTTGCAGCAGTCCTACCCGCAGGATGCTGGCCGCCAGCTCGGGGATGGACACGCTCGGGGACTTGCGCACGTTGCGGCCCTTCGGGCGCAGCACCAGCCGCGACAGCGGGACGAGAATCAGGTTCTTGGTCGGGTCGGCGGCTTCCAGCGGCACGGTGACGGCATCGACGGCGCGGATTTCGTTGTGGGTAATGGCGTTCATGGCATATCTCCAATCCAGTGAAAAAAACAGGGGATGGAGGGGACCGTTCCCCTCCAGGTACGGGGGGAAACAGGTCAGGCTTTCAGTTGGCGCAGGCCATCGGCCAGCAGCCAGAGCGCGCGATTCAAGCGCACGTCGGAGTCGATGCCCTGCACGGGCCGGGTCTGCTGGCGGCGTCCGTTGGCGCTGCGCCCGGACAGCCCGCCCTTGATGATGTTTTCCTGCACGCGGTTGAACGTGGTCCACAGATCGGGCCGGCGGTCATCGAATCGGCGCGGCATCAGCACCTGCGATTCCGTCACGGGCGCGGGCTTGTTCGGGTCGTCGTACTTCAGGGTCAGTGCGGCGCGGGCGAACACCTCGGCCTCGCCCTCGTCCAGCGTGACGCTGCGCATCAGGTCGCGGGATTCCTTCACCCGCTCGAAGCCGCTCAGCACCTCGAAGGCGCCTTCGATGACGGACCCGGCTACGTCGCCCTTGTGCGCTACGCGCACGTCCGCCACCGTGTCCCCGCACACCAACCCGTTGCAGCACACGAACCGGAACATGCCTGCCAGCATCTGGTAGCTGCTGGAGCCGTCGTGCGAGTTCAGCAGGATGATTTCGTTGGCCTCCGCGCCGTTGATCTGGCTGGCGTGGCGCAGGCGGATCATGTGCTTCGTATGCTCGCGCTTGCCCTCGTGCCGCACGCGGGTCTGCGTCACCGCGAAGGGCTGGAAGCCTTCCTTGCGCAGTTCGGTCAGCACGGCGGCGGTGGGGATGTAGCTGTACCGCTGGGAGCGGCTTTCGTGCGGGGCCTCGGCGAAGATGGACGGCGCCACCCTTCGGATCTGGTCATCGGACAGCGGAGAGTCGCTGCGCAGCGACGGGGAACGGGAAGCGAAACGGGATGCGAGTTGCATGGTCTTTCTCCTGACGAAAAGGCTGTTGAAGAAACACCGCACACCGGATTCCTAGATTCGGAGCCCAGCCTTCCGGCTGTTCTGTGCGGTTGGCACGAGGAACCCGGTTGGCCCTGTTGCCACCGTCTTTCCTGAGTTCATCGCCCGCGACGGTCAGGAGCGCGCGGACGGAAGCCGTCAAGGAGAAAAGCGCAGGGTTGGTGCGGCCCGCAGGCGCAGCCGAGGACACGGCCCTGCGCGCCTTGACGGCGCACGGACGCGGGCTACAGTCGCGGACAAGGTGATGAAGTCAGGGAAGACGGCTGGACACGGCAGCGACCGCCTCACTGCGCCGAACCGCACGGCAAGCGAAGCGCGCAGGCCCGAAGCTGGAAGCCGGGCCGGAGGCGTCAGCCGAGCGGAGCGAGGGAACGATGGAAGCCCGCCAGGGGCGAGACCCGCGCAGCGGGGCTCGATGCGCAGCACGACAGCGCGACCGGCCATCTCCCAGAGGGCCGGGGACGCCCTGCCACAGCCTAGCCATAAGCAAAGTTTGCGTCAGCGATACACACCACTTAGGGCGTGATGGCATCGAACCCGTTCATAGAAGCGATGATCCAAAAGTGGCACCGCATCTAGAAACAAGGATGCTGCCAATCCTCCATCGGCATGAGGCTGTCTAGACTTCGCACGCCGCCTCAACTTCATCCCAGGCCATGGCTTTCCCTGAAGAATCGCTCAACCAACTATCCCAACTCCTTGAACGCATGACCCGCCCGGATGACCGGCCTCGTCACGTCCCCAAAGGCAGCCGAACTAAAAAGCGGACAGAACTCGGGTTCATCATCGCCGTTGTGGTCAACACAGTGCTGGCCATAGTTTCCATCGCGGTTGATCGACGCTATCCCGGGATCCTGCCTGTGCAACTTTCATATGCCTGGTTGCTGCTGCCGGTGATTCCCGCAGTCGGGTTCTTCGCGATGTTCTTCTATGACATGGGGCGAATGTTCCTCGAAGAAAAGCGCAACCCATGGGGCACGATCTTCAAGCAGTTCCAGACCGACATGCTCCACGACGCACCGTACATTCAGGAACTGAAGGCCTTTCCCAAGCCCATGCTGGAGTACGCGCTGCTGCAGTACCGACATCGCTGGAGCAGAGTCGACGGCAGAGCAATGCTGCTATCTGGCGACATCAGGAAACTGGGGCTTTTTCCAGGACTGCTCGCGATCATCGTGGGTATCAGCAAGCTGCTGGAGAACGCATCCTTGCCGTGGATCTGGCAAGTCGCATCCTTGGTCGGGGCCTTCCAGTTCCTCGCGTTCTTCGTGGGCGCTACCGGCGAGCGGCGTGCGCAGGTCATCGAACTGCTCGAGCACGCTATTGCCCACGCCGAGCCCATGCCGTCCGAGAGTCAGGCATCAGTGCCCAATCAAATACAGCCGCCCCAGGCTGTTAGCAAGGACATGTGTCCAACGGTGCCCCCGGTAAAGGAGCAGGTGCCAGCCTAGCGTTCGACGTGCGAACCATCGGCGCACCTCCCCCAGGAAAATCCCGACACGGCACAGGGCAACTTCCCGATACCGCCGCACGCGATCCCGTGGGAATCTGACCATGCCGGACGCGGGCGCCATTGGCAGCTCCTCCTGCGAGCGCCTGAGCAGCGCCACGCCGGCAATGCCACAGCGCCAACCTGGGCGGCATGCGCCGCGCATGTTAGGCACTCCGGCGAGGACTCGTCCCAGCAAGCATCTGCCGCAGAAACTCCACGGACGCCGCAGCCACCGCCCCAGCGAGTCGCGTCTTGTGCGGCGAACCGATGGCATGGGCACCTGCGGCGAAGGCCTGCGCCCGCTTCTGCTCCGCCCGGCTGCCCAGCGCATCGAACATGGCCAGCATGGCCGGCACGGACGCCACAGGATCCTCGCACCCATCGGGGCCGCGGTAGTACCCCAGGAACACAGGACACGTCACTTGCGGCCACGGCGGCTCGGCGGTGCATCGGCGGAATGTCTCGCGCAGCGCCTGGAACCCGTCGGGGTGGATGGCATCGGACCAATAGGCGCGGACGGCCGATGACCGCTCCTGATCGCTCGTCCACGCTTCGCTCATAGCGCAGATCCGGTCCAGCAGCGCCGGGTCCGCCGGCTGCACACCAGGCGACCAGGCCATGACGGCAGCGACGTCGCCAGGCCGCGCGGCGGCCAGCCGCAGGCCCAGCGTGGCACCGAGCGAGCATCCCACGATCGCAACGGCCTCCCCCATCGCGCAGGCATGGTCCAGCGCGGCCCACGCGGAGGCCTCCAGCGCATCAGCAGTCAGCCCGCGCATCGCTTTCGGCGCATCCTCGCCATGGCCGGGCCACAAGGGCATGTACAGATTGGCCCCGAGCGCCTGGGCCATCTGCTCCGGCAGATCCCCGGCCTCGCCAGGGCTTGCCGAAAACCCATGGAGATAGAGGATGGCGAGCGGTGCGCGCTCGCCGCGCGCACCCTGCCATCGTTCCTTCGCCGTATTCTCGGGCTTCACCATGGCTCCATTGTTCCAGCTTGGCCTGAGCATGTCCTTGGCCCCGTACATGAGCGAAGGCCCAAGGCCTCGGCGACGCAAAGGGGTGCGGCGACGCCGCACCCAAAAGAAAAGGGGCCGAAGCCCCGAAGTTCACCTCCAGCCTCGCATCGCCATCGAGACCGCGCGCGACCCCGCGAGGATGAAGTGGTCGAGGGTTCTCACGTCTACCAGGCCCAGGGCGCTGCGCAGGCGCTCGGTGATCTGCCTGTCCATTTCGCTCGGCGTCGGGTTCCCGCTGGGATGGTTGTGCGCCAGGATCACGGCGGCCGCGTTCAAGCGCAGCGCCTCCTTGACCACCTCCCGCGGATGCACCGCCGCAGAGTCGATGGTCCCCCGGAACATCTCCACGTATTCGATCAGACGGTGCTTCGTATCCAAGAACAGAACGGCGAACACCTCGCACTCAAGGCCCGCCAACTTCGCGCAGAGGTACTTCTCCACCGAAACCGGCGAGGTGAACTCCGCGCCCCGCTGCACCTTCAGGTCAGCCACGCGCCGCGCAGCCGCCAGGATCTGGTCAACGGATGCGGGACGGTAGCGCCCCCGGCCGTCGCGCACGTGCAGCGAGGCATCGACATCGAGAATGGACAGGTTCGACATGGTCATGATCAGCTCCGGTTGCTCGGGCGGAATTGCCCGGCACCGTCGCCATCACGGCGCAGCGCAAGCCGTCAGGGGTCGCAGACGGCCGCAGGCCGCCAGCGTGTCCACAGGCACGCGCAGCCCTTGACGGCGAGAACGCCGTGGTACGGTGAAGGGATCGGCAACTCCGCACCACTCCCCCAAAACGAAGCCAGGATCCGCAAGCGAAGCGCGCAGGCCCGGCGAACCTCGCCGGGCCGAAGATGCAGCGACCGCAAGCGGAGCAGCGGCGCAAGACCGAGTGCAAACGAAAAGGCGCCGCCCGCCTCACGGCAGGCAGCGCCCATGGCTGCGATCAGGTGGCCTCGCGCTTCAGCAGCGACTCCAACTGATCGATCAGCCCGACCTCGACGAACACGCAGTCCTGGCAGGACTCCAAGGGCACATCGAACAGCTTCGCGAACACCTCTCGCCGCAGATGCGCCACGTGCCCTGTCCGGTACGCATGCTCCGGCTTCAAGCGCTCTGCATTGGTCGCCAACGCGCTGCGCTCAGGATCACACTCGATCAATGCGACGAAGCCATCGTCGGCGAACTTCCGGTGCTCGGGACACAACCCCCAGCCCGTCCTCGTGTGGCGCTCCATGCTGGCGCGCAGGCGCCTGTCCAGCAGGAGGGAGCCGGTCTCGAACGCGCTGCCACAGACCAGGCAGACGTGTTGTTCCAGCGAAACGTGCGATTTCTCGTTCATGGCGATCTCCGGTTGCTCGGGCGAAATTGCCCGGCACCGCCGCCATCACGGCGCAGCGCAAGCTGTCAGGGGTCGGAGACGGCCACAGGCCGCAAGCGTGCCCACAGGCACGCGCAGCCCTTGACGGCGAGAACGCCGTGGTACGTTCGAGGGAACGGCAACTCCGCCCACCCCAGCCCCAAACGAAGCCAGGACCGGCAAGCGGAGCGCGCAGGCGCGGCCCACAGGGCCGGGCCGGAGGCGTCAGCCGAGCGCAGCGAGGGAACGATGGATGCCCGCCAGGCGCGAGACCCGCGCACAGCGGGGCTCGATGCGCAGCACGACAGCGTGGCCCGGCCATCACATGGCCGGGGACGCCCTTAGGGCGCCCCGATCCCGCCGGATGGGGGCTTGCGCTTGGACTGATTTTGCGCAAAATGGCGGCAAGGCCTCGTCCGCCTGAGCTTCGAGCGGCTCAATCAAGACCAGACTTTCTGATTTCTCCCTTTGTGCCACTCACCATGCGATATCGCCTGGGCGTGGACCAAGTAAGCGCTCGATTGGTCCCCGCTGAAACAGGAGAATCGTATGTCCCTCGGCATTTCCGACCTCGCCCATTCCATTCGCAAGAACAGCGCCGCTGCTGCCGTGCCTGTGCCGCTTGGTCATGCGCAGCAACTAGTGGCCGCTGCACTGGGCTACAAAACGTTTGCCGCCTACCAGGCGGCACAAGCCTCCGCGCAAGAAGCCAGTAGCCTGACCATCGTTCACCACGTCGTGCTGGACGAAGATCTGCTCCATCAACGCGCCAGTGAACTGGGGGCGGCCCCGCCTCCGGATCGCTTGCATGAACTGATCCAAACAGCCTTTCGAGAACGAGCGCCCCACACACGCATCCATGCTTCTTACGCCGCCTTCGAGGACTACCTGCGCCAGCACGTTGACCAGGTGGTCATCGACGATAACGACGTGAACAGCGAAATGGCGAACGCCAACTACGATGGCGTCGATGAGGTCTATTTCGATTTCGAGGTCGAGTTCGAGAAAGTCCCGATCGGCGGTGCGCTGGATATCGACCTCGACGGACACGTCGGCCTTGGCATCGACACCGAGCGCCCCTACGCGGGCCACATCGTCAATGTGGAAGGCACCCTGAGCGTGCAGCGTTTGGGCCGCCACTGCTTTGGGTCGGTGGACTGCCAAGTGACCAACGCAGATCTCGATATGGACTGGGGCGGCAATGACCACGAAGACGGGCCGCCCGTGCGCAGCATGTTCCAGGCCTATGCCGATCTGTTGGGCCTGGACCCGCACGAAGTGGGCAACCTCGTTGATGTGGACGCCGAACCGCAGGATGGCCACAGCGGCGAGATGGTCTACAGCTACATCCTCGATTTCACGGACTACGCCTCACCCGAAGTGGCACGGAAGATCCTGCAGCGCCACGCTTCGCTGCGCATCGAGGTCGGCCCCGACTTCTTCGAGAACGTGCGCAGCGACGACTGGCCTCGTTGAAGGTTCATTGAAGAAAGCTGATTCGGCGCCGTAACGCGCTGCACAAGGAACGGGGCCTCTCTCGACACCCCGTTCAAGCTCAAGCGACGATCCGGCCGGCGTGCCGCGCATCGCGCACATGGGCCTTCAGCCGCTCTCGGCCCGATCACGCTCAATCGGCAACCTCAGCCGACCACGTACCGTGGACAACTCCTGCAGGCTGACCCAGCCCAGCTCGGGAAAACCCAAGCCCTGGTCGCACAAGCGAAAGGCGTGGTCATGCTTCTCCCGGTCGATCGCACTGAGCAACTAGGTCGCACCGGCGTCGGGCGTAAACAGCTTGAGCACGGGTGCGGCATCGAAGTCCGTCTTGTTCTGGGTGTATGAACAGGAAGTCTCCGGCACAATGTAGCAAAACGTAGCAAGTAAATCAGGGAGGGGACGTGCTGTATCAACCTTGGTGCGACAAAGAAGTCGAGGAAGACGCCAGCAAGCAGCTATGGCGATTAGCCGAGCGTGAAGGGGGAAGAGCCGCTATTGAAGCGATTCTCACCACCCGCATCCGATCTCACTACGACAACCTGGACCAAATAGCCGATGACGTGCGCGAGCTGGGGTATCCAGGTGCAGCTGCTATTTTGTCCGAGCGCATGCCACGCTCAGCCCGAGCGCGTTCGGGAGAACTCGGCGAAATACTCGCAACCGAGTTGGTCGAAGAACACCTTGATTTCAAGGTTCCGGTCCGTCGGTTGCGTTACAAGGACGGTCGGGAAATGGCGCTGCGTGGCGATGACTTCGTTGGACTGAGGCTCGATGACCAAGCCAATCTGCATTTTCTGAAAGGCGAGTCGAAAAGTCGCGCCAGCCTTGCCAAAGCCACCATCTCAGAGGCCCGCGAGGCGCTATCTCGGGATGACGGTCGCCCCACTGCCACATCTTTGCTGTTCGTCGCGGATCGCCTTATGGAAGGCGGCGGTGAGCGCCGGGACGTCGGCCGGAAGATTCGCAACGAAGTCGCCAGCAGAGCAGCGCCCCCCGCGAGGACCAGCCACATGCTGTTCACCATGTCAGGCAACGCGACCCCTCAGGCGCAGCTTGATGATCTGGCAGCGGCGGGCGGAAACCGCCCTCACTTATCTGCACACCTGCGCATAGAGGATCACCAGGCCTTTATCCGGGCCTGCTACGAAAGGGCGCTGGCACTTGGAAACGATTGAAGAACTAACCGGCTTCCTGCGCGAAACCACCCAAGACGGATATCGAGGTCGCCTGCAGGCCCGTGGTCAGGCGCGAGCGCTGATTCGTCATGACGGACATTTGCCACCGGATGCCCCCGCTTTCAGTGAAGGAATCGACGCGGACCTCGCTGACTATGGCTTTTCCGTACTGCGAGCATCACTGGCATTGCGGGAGCTTGGGGGCGATCAGGAGACTTGGCGGCGTGGCTTTGTGCATGCGGGTGGTGCTTTCGAGGCACTCGTCCAGAACGGCCCGCAGGAAGACACATTCCGAGGCTTCTATCGAACGGTCGGGGCTGCTGCCTATCACTTGGCAAACTACTCCGCACTGGCGTTCTCTCTTCTGACACAAGCGCAAGCTGACCAGAACCGCTCGCCAGCCGAGGATGCACTTGCACTGCTGATCGTGCGCGATCTGAAAGGACTTGGACAGCGTGCAAGGGCGTGGCTACACGACCCCGTCAACGGCGATGAAGCCATCAGCCGAGCAGCGGCCGAAGGGGAACTTGACCCCGACGACGTAGTCTCCCGCGTGGCGACATCAACGATGTTCAGGGCGCTGGTGTTCTTCGAGTTTGGCCTGCAAACCGGCCATGACTCCCTCGTTGTGGAAGCGCGCAACCTGCTAAGGCGAGCAACTTCGCTGACGAAGGCAGCCAGTGCAGTTTCACTTTGGTGGATTCTCCGGATCACCGCAAACCTCATCGATGACCTTTGGTCAAGCAGCCTACACAAGGTCTTGCCCATCCAAGGCCCGCCCGGTTCAGGAGACTATGCCCAGCTCAGGAAGCTGTTTGTTTCCGAGTTGTATAGCCGACGCTCATCAGAGGTGGAACTGTGGCCTTCTCAGTTGCTGGCAGCGCAACGAGCTGCCGACGTATCCGACGACTTGGTGGTCGCGCTTCCTACTAGTGCGGGCAAGACGCGAATAGCGGAGATCGCGGCATTGATGGCACTGGCTTGTGGACATCGGGTCTTGATCGTGACGCCACTGCGTGCACTGTCGGCCCAAACCGAGCGTTCATTTCGCAAGACATTCACGCCTCTTGGGTTCTCTGTCTCATCGCTTTATGGAAGCAGCGGCGTAGCTGGAACAGATGAGGATGCTCTTCGGGAACAGAGCATCGTTATCGCCACGCCAGAAAAACTGGACTTTGCGCTGCGAAATGATCCTAACATCATTGACGACGTTGGATTGATCGTCCTCGACGAAGGGCATCTAATCGGCCCGAGCGAGCGCGAGATCCGCTATGAGAATCTGGTGCAGCGATTGCTGCGGCGCCCTGACCATGACGACCGACGAATCGTTTGTCTTTCAGCGATCCTGCCGGCAGGGGATCAACTCGATGACCTGACTGCATGGATTCGCAGTGATGCCCCAGGCGACCCGATTCAGTCAGATTGGCGACCTACGCGCCAGCGATTTGGCACGTTGTCCTGGATTGGCAATTCCGCACGTCTGAGCTTCGACCTTGAGCACGATGGGCCATTCATTCGCCATTTTGTGCCGCAAGTTCCTCCTATTCGCCCCCGTCGGACACCGTTCCCCAGAGACAACAAAGAGTTGACGCTGGCGGCAGCGTGGAAATTCTCCGAGCAAGGAAAACGAGCGCTCGTCTTTTGCACCCAACGTGATCATGTTGAGGGATTTGCAGAAACCGCTCTGGAGTTGCAACGACGAGGCTTTCTTCCGTCACTGCTTGCCAACGCCCAGGAAGTCGAGCGTGCTATGGCCGTGGGTCGGGAATGGCTGGGAGCCGAGCACCCAGCAGTCCGTTGCCTGGCCATCGGCGTCGCCATTCATCATGGGCGCCTCCCAGGCCCCTTCTTGCGTGAAGTAGAGGCACTGCTTGCCGCAGGCGTTCTGCGCGTTACTGTGGCCTCACCGACGTTGGCCCAAGGCTTGAACCTCAATGCTGCGGTGCTCCTGATCCCCAACCTGTACAGGGCGGGCACGCTGATCACGGGAGAAGAGTTTGCCAACGTCGCAGGACGCGCCGGCCGCGCGTTTGTGGATCTTGAAGGACTGGTGATCCACGTGATGCATCAACCGGAAGACTGGCGTCATCAGAGGTGGCGAGAGCTGGTCACGTCGGCCAAGGCCCGCTCGCTTTCGAGTGGCATCATCGTCGTCGTCAACGAGGTGATCAGGCGTCTCTCTACTTCGGGAGTATTTGCGCGGGAGGATGCCATGGACTACCTGTCAAACACACAGGGTGCTTGGTTCCCCGACGCCGTAGAGGGCGATCAAGAGTCGGACTCGATAGAAAGCCTTATCGAGCGGTTGGACGCAACTGTCCTCGGCCTGATCGAAGCGCTTGATGCAGAGAGCGCGGATCTTCCACGGCTGCTTGATGAGGCCCTTGTTGGCTCACTTTGGTCAAGGCAAATTGCTCGACTTGATGTCCTCGAAAAGCAAAAGCAGCTCTGGATTCTCGTCAGTAGAGCACAGCTCATCTGGAACAAGACAACGATCGAGCAGCGCAAGGGACAGTTTGCGATGGGTGTGGGCCTGGAATCTGGGCTCGCCATCGATGCAATAGCTACAGAACTGACGGAGCTTGTTGACCTTGGCGATGCTGCCGCCCTCCTTGGCAATGTGGAAGTCTTGACTGCCGCACTCAGTGGAATGGGAGACAAGCTTCTTGCGATCCGGCCCTTTGTTCCAGATGATCCACTGCCTGCAAACTGGAAAGATCTTCTCAGCGCCTGGATTCGAGGTGAGGACGTGGCTGTCATCGGCCAAGAGGGAATGCGCGTGGTGGACGATGCCTTCGTCTATCGCCTGGTATGGGCGATCGAAGCCGTCCGAATGAATCGACGCATCAATGGTGGCGAATCAGAGATGCTTATTGAAGGTGCCGCCGCCGCATGCCTGGAAGCTGGGCTTCCATCCAATGCGATGGCTATGCTTGTCCGAGCGGGCTTGCCCTCTCGCGTCGCGGCCAAGGCGGTAGTTGAGCAAATGGCGCCTGACTTCACCACTCGCGCAGAGATGAAGACCTGGCTGCGTTCAGCGGCAGTGGAAGCTTTCGATGATGTCCCCAATTGGCCTACGCTCGAAACAAAGTCAATCTGGCAGCAGTTCCGGCGCGACGTTCTTTCAAGCGTAGATGGAAAATGGACATCCCAAGAGTGGACGATGCAATGGCCCTCGCGCTCCGCATTCCCCATGCGGGTGGAGATTGATCCGCAAAGTGGTCAAGTGTCTGTTGCAACGCCTGACTTTGTGCAGCTCACGACGATCAGACAGAAGCTTCAGGCCGAAGCACCGAGCCTGCTTGAAGTCGAGCCGCTACCGGATGGAACGAGTGTCAGCATCCGCCGTATTGGGCGAGGCGAAGCGCGCTGGACGGGACACGATGTGTAACTGTGTAACCGGATGAGCACGAAGGCGTAAACGTTCTATGCCCACCTACGCCACAACAGGTTGTGCCGATAGGTACTGAAATTCACCATGTCTCCATACAGAGTATTCATGGAGTTCGAGGTGAAAACCCTATCGCAGGTATCCAATGTTCTCGACGCCGCCCTTGGCCAATCTCTCCCCTTGCCTGGGACGGAAGCCTATGAGGCGCTGCCACAGTTCCCCAAGCGCAGTCCGCTTCCTTTCCGGCGCACCATCCGCCGCCACGAACTGCGTCAGATTGTCCCTTTGGCTGAAACAACGATTTACGAAATGGAGCGACGCGGTGAGTTCCCGCGCCGCTTCAACCTGACACCAAGGTGCGTCGTATGGGATCTGGCTGAAGTGGAAGCTTGGATCGAGATGCGCAAACAAGCCTCGCGATCCAACTCCACAAACGTCACAAAGGGGCCGGATGTCAGACAGCGCAAGACACGCCCCATTCACAGGTTCACAACTGAACCAGATGCCACCATCTAAACATGCAGCTTGGCACTACGTTTCAATCACCGTAGCGATCACGGCACTACTCGGGTCCAAGCGCCATCATTTCTATCTCATGCTCCCCCACCTCTGACGCATTCTTTACGCTCAATTTCCGCTTCAGGATGGCAAGCTCCAGCAGGAACTGCGGTGAACTCCCGCTCCGCAATATCGCAGGCACAAGCAAGTAAGCTTGCGATCGCCCATACGCGTCGAGAAAGCGCACAAGGTTGGCATCGGATTCCGCGTGCATTGTTTGAATTCGAGACGCCACCATTAATGACCGGTTGCCAGAACGTTTATCCTCGGAGGGTAGCCGCGAGGTGATGAGTACGCGATAGTGAGCGGGATTCTCAGCAGAGATGCCACGAACGATCGCAATGTAGATATCTCCATCCTTGTCGATCTCCCCAAAACGTTCGCGCCAGCGCTGAAAGATCTTCCTAGCAGCATCCTCATCCGTAAACATCAGGGCGATCGCGGGCGGATAAGCCGCCCCCCAATCGGCAAATGCCGCGCCAGTCCACCCTGCGCGATTCCAAAGATGCAAATCGATGACTGATCGGACACCAAGGTCGCGGTGATTTTTCGGCCAAGAGGGGCTGCTCGTATCGATTGCCGCAGCATCGTCATTCTCTACAGCAGCACCCAGCGCGCGGCGACGGATACACGGGCGCGATTGCACCAACGGGAATGACGTCGTCGCCAACTGTGCCCAATCACCGAGCTTCGATACAGCCTTCTTAAAGATGCGCTGGCGGCTGTTCCCAGCTACAACAATCATCGACACCCGATCGAGTACAGCTTCGTTCGTAAAGAAGCGTTCGACGGTCTGCTGCAAATCCTTCACGAAGCAGGTGGCTGCGAAGATCGTCGCAGCCAAACCAATCAATGCCCTCTGAACCTCATCTTGTCGTCCATATGTAGCCGGCGCCAAGCCAACAGGCCAATTAACAGTCGCGGCCATTCCTTCCTCGTCAACCACGAAGTCAGGTGCGAGCACGTCAGCACCCTCTTGAATCGAGATACGGAAGTTTTCAGTGTGCGCTGCAGCGCCAATCTCAGGAGCTGTCGCAAAAAGCGCCTCAATGACTCCAACGACCGACTCGGCCACAAGGATCGAGGTCTCCGACATCTGGTAGTGAACCACAATCCGCATGCCCTGCACTCTCGACACATAAGAGTGCGAATCTGACTCGTTGAAGACGACTGGCCCATGCAAGTTGTCTGATACTGGTTGACTAGCGAGCAATGTGAAGAACTCTGCAATACTCTCTGGCGTTTCCTCCTTCGGTATAGAACCCTCATCGCGGAGCACTGGCTCATAGCCGAGCGCGTAGAGCAGCGAATTTCGACTCTGGTGCAAGCCAAGCCGATCAAGAACGTCGGGTAGTTGAACAACTTGCTCAAGCTCTGCTGATGTGAAATTCAGCAACTGGCTACCAAGAATGAGATCGAACTCCATAAGGCGCTTCGCGATACGCTCATTGGAGGCGTCGTCGAGCGGAAGCCCTGCAGCACAGCCTCGAACCAGTCGAACGGCTTCAAGACAATCTGGCAAATGCCGCAGTTCGACAGCGATCCAAGCAAGCATCATGACAGTTGGCACGATTGAGGCCGGAAGATCGCTATTCTCTTCAGCCTCGATGAATATCGAAGCCACTGCAAAAATGCAGCTTGCTCGCGCGGCCCATAGCAGTCCGGCACTGCGATAAGCCAGCGTGAGAAGTTGCATAGTCTCGATCAGCGCGTCGGCATACTCTTTCTTGGTGAGCTGCCGCGCGGCCTTGCCCAGCAACCTGATCATTTCGAAGTTGTCTTCGAAATCGAGCTGCTGAGCGCGCCTGAGGAGTACGAGTGCTCCCTGAGCTTCGCCAGTGCGCTCCGACACGAACGCCGCAACGTCGTCGACAAGGCGGGTATATCCCTGATCCTTTCCCGCGACGTTGCCAAACACCTCAATCATTTTAGTCAAGCGCTCGGCAGCAAACTCGCCCAGACCATTTGCTTGCTCGATCACCTCAGAAAACTGCGGCCAAAGTGAACTGAGTCGTTGAGGATCTTTCTTGAGCGCCGCCTGATTGACTTCGATAACGAGTAGTGAGGTTCGCGCCTCCAAAGAATTGTTTGGACGATCATGGTCCGCCACCATCGCCTTTAATCTGTCGCTCAGTCGAGCGATGCGCTCCTCCAGCTTGGCCTCACCGGAAGTCAAATGCTGATGAATGACCGAGTTGAACAGCAGTTGAGCCAAGTTACACAGAAGCTCAAGGTTCTTGGCGTGATCCGTGTCGATCACGAGCTTCTCGAAAGCGTCATAGCTGGCGTTCAAGTGCGCGACATCGTCAAACCACCAGAAGGCGGTCCAGATCCATTCGTAGTGCGCTTCAAGCGTCTGACGGGAAGTACCATCTCGTTCGGCCAATCGAATTGCGCGTGCAAACCGCCCATCCGTTTCTGTTCGTGGACGCTCCAAATTGCGCGAAAGCTTGGCCGCAACCAAAGCCTCCGTCACGCGCTGCATTTCCATTCCGGAAAATGCCTCTGGGTTGCCAATCAACTTCTCGACATCTTCGAGTTGCCGGGAGCGAGAATAGTCGGTCGGCCCCAGTCGGCGCGCGTCGGCAATCTCTTGTCCAACACCGAGGTAGTTAAAAGCGAGGTCCCTGCGATCACCACCAACGACCTGCTCAACGATCCAGCTCCGATCAAGAATGGTTACGGTCAGGCCATATTTCTTGGTGAGTTCGTCCTCGACCCGAGCGCGGTCCTTCGCACGGGCGAACTGTGCGGTAACGCAATAGACCTTCTGATAGCCACGCTGCGTCTCCGCAATGCCTGCCACGTCGTTGCGAGCTTTCTCTGCCCACGTCTTCTTAGCGCTGAAGGCGAACGCCCAACGTTCCTTACCGGAATTCGGTTCGCCCACATACGTAAGAGTTGCGATCTCGTCCGCAACAGGAATGGTTTCGGTATCAGCCTTGCTGTCCCCGCCCCCTTCGGGTCCGGTGGCAGGTTTAAGGTTTGGGCAAATCGTGCGCTCACACAGCTTGCGGCAAAAGAGCTCAAAGTCGTGAGTCTGGTTGCGTGCGGTAATGGTGTCGAGGCTGTACTCAAGCGTCGTTGCGTCAAGCAGGTAGGTCGTGCGATCACTCGTATCTGAGTAGAGCGCAGGACGCAGTTGGCGCATGAACTCCGATGGTGATACTTTCTTTCTTTGCACTCCCTCAGTCATTCATCGCCTTCCTAGAAAACTATTGGCATCATCGTACCTATTCGACGAGCAGGGAAAGATCAATTCACAGCCCCTCATCCAACGAGAGCTTCCAGCCCCTCAGAAGTTGAGCGCGATAACCGCCGCCCCTCCTTGGCCACGTTGACCTGCAAGGCAACGCACGCCACCTCCAGAACGTCCATGGCCAGCGCGTAGCTACCCTTCGCCTGCAGCCAGGCCAGTACATCCGCCAAGTGCCAGATCGACGCGCTGCCCTCATGCACCGGCGCGGGGAAGCTGCCCGGATGGGCTAGCATCAGCTTGCGCATGTTCTGCCGCGACACGCCCACGATGTCGGCCACATCTGTCAGCCCGACCAGATCCGGTGCGACCTCGATCAGCCTGGCCGATGGCACGGCGCTCCGCACGTCCGCCAACGCGCTGCGCACAGCAGCGTCCGCACTGTCCGCCTCGCGGGTGAACTCCAGCGCGAGCCGCCCCGGCTGCCCGATGCCGACCAGGGCATCGTCGCACCCGGCCTCGCCCAGACGCTCGACCAGCGCATCGGTATCGCGGTCCTCGTCGGCCAGTTGGTACTTCAGGGTGAAGGTGTATTCCATCGCGCTACTCCTGGACACCCTCGCCAGCATCGTGCTGGCGGCGGTGCGTGGTGCAGTTGTCCACGACGCGCCGCAAGGCGCGTGCATGGTTGCCAGGGCTCTTCGGCGTGCTCCACACGCTGGTGATGCAGAACTCGCCACAACGGCACTCCTGGTCGTTGTAGGGGCAATAGATCCGCCCCCACGCATGGCTTCCACCGACCCCGACGCGCCAGCCCTGCCCTTCGGCATGCCGAAGCGCCTCCTCGACTTCTTTCTTCGGATGGGAGGGGCGAACCATCAGCGGCCTCCAGTGTGGAGACGACAACCAAAGTTGTCAAGTGACAACCAATGCATAGTCATGCTACTGCGCTCAGCATCGGCACCGCCATGTTCTCGGGCAGCAATTTCGGAACGTAGGTTTCGCCCTCGATCCACGCATCGACCATGTTGGCCCACTCCTGCAGCATGTGCCGGCGTTGCTCGGCGTACTCCGCCTTGTTGTAGACGCCGCGGGACGAGCGCCCGTCCTCGTGCGCCAGGCACTTCTCGATCCAGTCCCGGTTGAAGCCCACCTCGTTGAGCAGGGTCGAGCCGGTGCGGCGCAGATCGTGGACCGTGAACGGTTCCAGCGGCAATCCCGCTTCCTTGGCGCGCTGGGCCACGATCTGCGTGACACGGTTCAAAGTCGCATGCGACATGCAGCGGTCCGCGTCATAGCGCGACGGCAGCACGAAACGTGACCCCGCCGCGCAGGTGTGCAGCGCCACGAAGATGTCCAGCGCCTGGCGCGACAGGTACACGACGTGCGGATTGCGCCCCTTCATCCGCTGCTTCGGGATCGTCCAGGTCGCGTTCTCAAAATCCACCTCGTCCCAGGTAGCCCCGATCAGCTCGCTCTTGCGCACCAGCGTGAGCAGGATCATGCGCAGCGCGAGCCGGATCGTCGGATAGGTCGCCACCGATTCCATCTGCCGCGCCATCAACCGGATCTCCAGCGGCGACAGGGCGCGGTCCTTGGCAACGAAGGTGGCGATCGACGACGCGGCTACACCCTCGGCCGGGTTGTCCACCTTCTCTCCGTGCAGGATCGCGAAGACATAGACCTGCTTCACGATGTCGCGGATGTGTACTGCCGTGGCAGGAGCACCGCGGGCCTTCACCTTCTGGCAGAGCGCGCGCAAGTCGTCAGGGGTGATTTCGTTGAGCAGCCGCTTCTGGAAGACCGGCAGGATGTCACGCTGGACGACATGCTTGCGCATCGCGCGCGTGCTGTCGGCCATCCGCGCCTCATCCAACCATTTCGCCGCCACGTCCCCAAAGCACTTCACGGCGGTCAGCCGGCGCTTCTCGCGCTGCTTCTCCATCGCGGGCGACTTGCCCTGGGCGATGGTCTTCTTGGCATCGATGAGCTTTTCGCGGGCCATCGCCAACGACAGGCCGGCAGGCCCGTAGCGCCCGATGGTGAGCGTCTCCCGGCGCCCATGGAGACGGTAGTCGTAGCGGAAGGTGACGGTACCGGTAGGCGATACCGTCACGTACATTCCATCTCGATCAAAAGCCTTATAGATCTTGGACTTAGGCTTGAGATTGCGCAGTGCAGTGTCGGTCAGCATCGAGGTTTTCACTCCTGTTCGTGACGGCTTTTACCGTCAGGGACTTGGAGACCCGCTGATGCTCGGAAAGCCGCATGAAATAAGCTTTCCTCAAGAGGTTTTTACCGTCAAAGACCGTTTCGGCCTCAATAGTAAACGGGAGGGTCTTGATCCGACCTCCGGTTCGTACCGCCAGCGCTACCGCCAACCTGTCGTGCTGGCCAGCGATAGCCACCGATAGAACCCGCGACCTATTTCCTTTCAGATCAACACGTTGCGGCGATTTTTCGATAGCTGGCGATAGTCCCCGAAGGACCTGATTTCACTCCCACTCGATCGTCGCCGGCGGCTTCCCGGAAATGTCGTAGACCACCCGCGAGACCCCGCGCAGTTCGTTGATGATGCGATTGCTGACGGTGCCGAGGAAGTCGTACGGCAGGTGCGCCCAGTGCGCGGTCATGAAGTCGATGGTCTCCACTGCGCGCAGCGCGATCACCCATTCGTAGGCGCGGGCGTCGCCGACCACGCCGACCGACTTCACCGGCAGGAACACGGCGAAGGCCTGACTGGTCTTGTCGTACAGGTCGGCCTTGCGCAGTTCGTCGATGAAGATCGCGTCGGCCTTGGCCAGCAGTTCGGCGTACTCGCGCTTCACTTCGCCGAGGATGCGCACGCCCAGGCCGGGGCCGGGGAACGGGTGGCGGTAGACCATGCTGCGCGGCAGGCCGAGTTCGACGCCCAGGCGCCGCACTTCGTCCTTGAACAGTTCGCGCAACGGCTCGACCAGGCCCAGCTTCATGTGCTCAGGCAGGCCACCGACATTGTGGTGGCTCTTGATGACGTGGGCCTTGCCAGTCTTGCTGCCGGCCGACTCGATCACATCGGGGTAGATGGTGCCCTGCGCCAGCCACTTGGCGTTGCGGAGCTTGTTCGATTCTTCGTCGAAGATCTCCACGAACAGGTTGCCGATGATCTTGCGCTTGGCTTCCGGATCGCTGACACCGGCCAGCGCCTGGAAATAGCGGTCGGCGGCGTTGACGCGGATCACCTTGACGCCCATGTGCTCGGCGAACATCGCCATCACCTGGTCGCCTTCCTGCCAGCGCAGCAGGCCGGTGTCGACGAACACGCAGGTCAGCTTGTCGCCGATCGCCTTGTGCAGCAGCGCGGCGACCACCGACGAATCCACACCGCCGGACAGGCCGAGGATCACCTCGTCGTCGCCGACCTGGGCGCGCACGCGGGCGATCTGGTCGTCGATGATGTTGGCCGCGGTCCACAGCGTGGCGCAACCGCACACGTCGACCACGAAGCGGCGCAGCAGGGTCTGGCCCTGCAGGGTGTGGGTGACTTCCGGATGGAACTGCACGCCGTACCAGCGCTTGGCCTCGTTGGCCATGGCCGCGACCGGGATGCGGTCGGTGACGGCGGTGATGGTGAAGCCCGGCGGCACCTGCGACACGTGGTCGCCGTGGCTCATCCACACGTTCAAAAGCGACGCGCCTGCGTGATCGGTCAACCCGGAGAACAGCGCATCGGCAGCGACCACCTCGACCTCGGCATGGCCGAACTCGCGCTGGTCCGCCGCTTCGGTGGCGCCGCCGAGCTGCGCGGCCAGGGTCTGCATGCCGTAGCAGATGCCGAAGATCGGCAGGCCGCTGTCGAACACTTCCTGCGGCGCGGCCGGCGCGCCCGGCAGCGTGGTCGATTCCGGGCCGCCGGAGAGGATGATGCCTTTCGCGCCGAAGCCGGCGATCTCGGCCGGATCGTGGTCCCACGCCCAGATCTCGCAATACACGCCCAGTTCGCGAATGCGCCGCGCGATCAACTGCGTGTACTGCGCACCGAAATCGAGGATGAGGATCTTGTCGCTGTGGATGTTGGTCATTGGGGCCGGGAATCGGGAACGGAGAATCGGGAATGGGCAAAGCGGTACAGACGCTGGTTCATCGATTCCCGACTCCCGATTCCCCATTCCCGGATGGGCGTCAGCCCATCCTGTAGTTCGGCGGTTCCTTGGTGATCTGCACGTCGTGGACGTGGCTTTCGCGCTGGCCGGCACCGGTAATGGTGACGAACTTGGGCTTGGTGCGCATGTCCTCGATGGTGGCGCAGCCCACGTAACCCATGGTCGCGCGCAGGCCGCCGATCAGCTGGTGGATGATGCCGCTGAGCGGACCGCGGTACGGCACGCGGCCTTCGATGCCTTCCGGCACCAGCTTGTCGGCGTCGGAGGCGTCCTGGAAGTAACGGTCCTTGCTGCCCTTCTCCATCGCGCCCAGGCTGCCCATGCCGCGGTAGCTCTTGTAGCTGCGGCCCTGGAACAGTTCGACCTCGCCCGGGGCTTCCTCGGTGCCGGCGAACAGGCCGCCGACCATCACCGTGGAGGCGCCGGCGACCAGCGCCTTGCCGATGTCGCCGGAGTAGCGGATGCCGCCGTCGGCGATCAGCGGGATGCGGTCCTGCAGCGCCTCGGCGACCATATCGATCGCGGTGATCTGCGGCACGCCGACGCCGGCGACCACACGCGTGGTGCAGATCGAGCCGGGGCCTACGCCGACCTTGACCGCGTCGGCGCCGGCGTCCATCAGCGCCAGCGCGGCGTCGCCGGTGACGATGTTGCCGCCGATCACCTGCAACTGCGGGTAGGTCTTCTTGACCCAGGCCACGCGGTCGATGACGCCCTGCGAATGGCCGTGCGCAGTATCGACGATGACCACGTCCACGCCGGCCGCGGCCAGCAGTTCGATGCGCTGCTCGGTATCGCCGCCGACGCCCACCGCGGCGCCGACCAGCAGCCGCGTGGCGGCGTCCTTGGCGGCATTGGGGTTGTCGGTCTTCTTCTGGATGTCCTTGACCGTGATCAGGCCGCGCAGCTCGAAGCCGTCGTTGACCACCAGGATCTTCTCGATGCGATGGCGGTGCAGCAGCTGCAGCACTTCCTCGTCGCTGGCGCCTTCGCGCACGGTGACCAGGCGATCCTTCTTGGTCATGATGTGGCGGACCGGATCGTCGAGCTTCTTCTCGAAGCGCATGTCGCGGCTCGTGACGATACCGACCAGCTCGCTGCCGTCCACCACCGGCACGCCGGAGATGTTGCGGGCGCGGGTGAGTTTGAGCACCTCGCCGATGGTGGTCTCCGGACCGACCGTGAACGGCTCGGTGATGACGCCGGCCTCGAACTTCTTGACCTTGGCCACTTCGGCGGCCTGCTGCGCCGGGGTCAGGTTCTTGTGGATGATGCCGATGCCGCCGAGCTGGGCCATGGCCACCGCCAGGCGGTGCTCGGTGACCGTGTCCATCGCGGCCGAGAGGATCGGCAGTTTCAGGCGCAGGTCGCGGGTCAGCCGGGTTTCCAGGCTGACGTCCTTGGGCAGGACGGTCGAATGGGCGGGGACGAGCGAGACGTCGTCGTAGGTGAGAGCTTCAGCCTGGATGCGCAGCATCGGCGGACCCGAGTGTGGGGAAGCGCGGCATTTTAACGCATTTGGGGCGGGGATTGGGGATTCGGGAGTGGGGATTCGTCAAGACCGCGCCCTGCGCGGTCGGGCCGTTTGCCTCTCTTTCAGCAGGGCGATCTCGACGGCCTGCCGATCCCGCATGCAAACCGGAAAGGCCGCGCATGCGCTTTTGCTGTTGCCTTTAACGAATCCCGAATCCCGCATCCCCAATCCCGCGCAGCCTTCAACGAATCCCGAATCCCCACTCCCCAATCCCGGCCACTGCCCTCAACGAATCCCCGATCCCGACTCCCGACTCCCCGCCGCCTCAGCGGCCTCGATCGTGTTCTGCATCAGCGTGGCCACGGTCATCGGCCCGACCCCGCCCGGCACCGGCGTGATCCAGCTGGCGCGCTGCGCCGCCGCGTCGAAGCCGACGTCGCCGACCAGGCGGCCGTCCTCCAGACGGTTGATGCCGACGTCGATCACCACCGCGCCGGGCTTGACCCACTCGCCCGGGATCAGCCCCGGCCGGCCCACCGCCACCACCAGGATGTCGGCATCGCGCACCCGCGCCTGCAGCACCTCCGGCGGGGTGAACTTGTGGCAGCAGCTGACCGTGCAGCCGGCGATCAGCAGCTCCAGCGCCATCGGCCGGCCGACATGGTTGCTGACGCCGACGATGGTGGCATTGCGCCCGCGCACCGGCTGGTCGGTGTGCGCCAGCAGGGTGACGATGCCGCGCGGGGTGCACGGGCGCAGGCCGAATTCGCGCAGCGCCAGGTGGCCAACGTTCTCCGGATGGAAGCCGTCCACGTCCTTGCGCGGATCGATGCGGTGGATCAGCCGGCTGGCATCGGGGATGCCCGGCAGCGGCAACTGCACCAGGATGCCGTGGATCTTGGGGTCGGCATTGAGCCGGTCGATCAGCGCCAGCAGTTCGGCTTCGCTGGTGCCCGCCGGCAGGTCGTAGTCGAACGCCTCGATGCCGACCTTTTCGGCCGCGCGGCGCTTGTTGCGCACGTACACCGCCGAGGCCGAAAAGGTCGGCATCGA